>NZ_DS480317.1:0-155399 GCF_000154245.1 Clostridium sp. L2-50
GACCGTCGCAGTTCCCGCCTTGTGTGGGGGCTGCGACCAAAATTAATTCACATAATACGCAATGCGATCGGCAGGAAAGATGGAGAGAGGTTTAGCTGTTGTATTAGAACGCATCGCTTCGATCATTTGACAGACCGCCCATCTGTTTGCGGTAAGCATTCGGTGTCAGACCATATTCTTTTTTAAAACAATTTACAAAATGACTGCAGGACGCAAAATACAGAAATGAACTGATTTCTGTACAGCTTGCCTGGCTGTTTAACAGCATGTAGCGGGCCGCCCTGCATTTTTCTTTTATGATATATTGTGAGAGACTGCAGTTCATATCTTTTTTGAACAGACGGGTCAGATAGTCCGGGTGGAGCTTCACTGCATCGGCGACATCCGATACCCGGATCGGTTCTGTGATATGGCTGTTAATGTAGGAGACGACCTGCATGACATGATAAGACAGTCCGGGACTGTTATGAAGCTCGTGCATGGCAAGTACAAAATCCTTCACAACAGCCCCTTTTCGCGGATCCAGTTGTTCCGGTGTCAGACATGCATCGATCTTTCGGATATGCATATCACTTAAAGTATAGGCCTGTTCCGGATCCAACCCGGCTTCGATACAGAAACGTGTGATCATGGCAGTCAGAATGACCAGGTGGTATTTTTTGTTCTGCAGTGGGGATGAAGACAGCTTTCCCATGCCTTCCATGGTATCTGCATTCATATTTAGTTTCAGTAGCTCCATATCCCCATTTGCGATCCGCCGGTAAAATGAATACTCTGCCTCCATCGGCAGGTGATAAGACTGTTCCTCCTGCTGCGTTAATAACAGTTTCTGTAATTCTTTATTCATGGAAATACTCCTTTCATATAATATACAGCTATAAAAAATATTTGCATACAAGCAGTACTTTTTCAAATGAACGGATTGTACATCACCAAAAATACAATCAGAACAATGAAGGTCAGCTATTTGATATAAAAATCGGATATGTTATATTCCATACATATGCATTTATAGTATCATAAATTCAGAAAATAACAATTACAATTTATTATTTGCTAAATGAAAAGGAGATCATGCATATGAAGACATGGAAAGGGTATCAGAAGGGTGTTAATCTGGGAGGCTGGTTTTCCCAGTGTGATTATTCCGAGGACAGATTCAATAATTTTATTACGGAAGATGATTTTAAAGAGCTTACAAGCTGGGGACTGGATCATCTCAGGCTGCCGGTGGATTATAATCTGGTAGAGACAGAAGACGGACAGTATAAGGAAGAAGGTTTTGCACGGATCAAACGCGCGCTGGAATTGGGACATAAATATGGTTTCAATATGATCCTTGATCTGCATAAGACCGCTGGTTATTCCTTTGATCCGGGAGAAAAACAGAGTGGATTTTTTGGAAACGAAGCTCTTCAGGAACGCTTCTACAGATTATGGGAAGAATTTGCAAAGCGCTTTGGCGGATATGGAGATAAAGTTGCATTTGAATTATTAAATGAAGTAGTAGATAAAGAAGATGGTGCTGTATGGGCAGAGATCGCACCAAAGTGTGTAGAACGTATCCGTGCATATGCACCGACAACTGATATTCTGATCGGTGGTTACTGGCATAACAGCGTGCAGGCAGTCAGAGATATTCCGATGCCGATGGATGAACATATCATATATAATTTCCACAGCTATGACCCTCTTCTTTTTACACATCAGGGCGCACAGTGGGTAGATGACATGCCGGCGGATTATCATATGGAATTCAAAGGCAGCATGGAAGATTTTTGTGCATATGCAAAAGCACACCTGCCTGCAAAGCTTGCCGGAACGCTGTCGATCCTTGATTATAAGGGAAATCTTGATTCAGCATATTTTGAAGATCTGTTTGCCGATGCGATCGCTGTTGCAAAGGAACGAAACGTAGCACTTTATTGCGGAGAATATGGCGTGATCGAAAACGCAGACCCGGCAAACACTGTATTATGGTATAAAGCTATCCATGAAGTATTTGTAAAATACGGTATCGGTCGTGCGGCATGGTCATACAAGGAGATGGACTTCGACCTTCGCGCTGACCGCCTGAAACCGGTATTTGCTGAACTCAAGAAATATTTTTAAGGCTGTTTATCCATATACCCGGGTAAGACAGATAGAGATGGTGGGTTGGTTGTAACATTTGCATAATTTCCGAATAGAAAGGTCACATTGCCGGCGAATGCGGGTGCATGTCTGAGCCCGGAGGGCGAGTTTGCACAAGAGCATGAGCGGATCGAGCATGTGTACCTTTCTCGGAAATGAAGCAAGTCTCAACCAACCCACCATCTCTGTCTGCCTTACCTGGGCCATGGCATTCTTTTAATCAAGGCGTTAATTCTATTTAAGAAACTTTTTCCGGCGTATGCTTGCTTATTCTTTTCGTATGGATTATAATAACAAAAGCTGATTTTTATAGTTAGAAAAGAAGTAGGAGAAAACAAGATGGTAAACGAAGAAAAGGTCAGATTAATGACCAGACTTGCCATGTATGAACAATCAACGGGAAAAGAAGATCTGGAAAAAGGCAGATACTTCAAATCAGATTATGTAAAATATAATTGCCTGAAAACCTTAGTGTCTACAACGATCCTGTTTGTGATAGTTGTAGCGGCATATATTTATTATAACATGGGTAAGCTGATTACAGAGCTGGTAGATCTTGATCTGCTTGGTATGGCCTATAAGCTATTGATCGTATATGCACTTGTATGTATATTATTTATGGTTCTTGCATGGTTTCTATACTCCCATAGATACGCCAAGGCAAAACCTCATATTATAAGATACAATCAGGATCTTAAAAAACTGATCGCATTTTATGATAATGAGGATAAGACCAAAGGAAAGAAAAGGAGGAAGTAATCATGGCATCATTGCTGAGTTTTCGAGATGGTATAAAAAATTTCTGCAGTAAATATGATAAGATCGTGGTACCGGTGATCAGATTTGTGCTTGCACTGCTGATGTTTTGGTCGATCGTACATATAACAGGGGGACATAATGAGACAGCATCCAGCGGATTGATCATTTTCCTGTTATCGGTAGTATGTGCGTTTGTTCCGGATGGACTTGGATATGTATTTGGCGGAGTAATTGCATTTATGAATTATTTTTCCGCAAGCAAGGAGATCGGAATATCATTTATCATCATATTTATTGTGATGTATTGTCTGTATATCCGTTTCTTCCCGAAAACAACATGGATCATGATGTATGCTCCGCTGTTCTTTGTACTGAAGCTGCAGTATCTGCTTCCTGTTCTGGCAGGCATGATCGTTGGACCTACAGCGATCGTACCGATGGCATTCGGTGCAATATTTTATTATTTCTCAATGGATGCGGCAGATTATCTGAAGGAACTGGAGAAATCAACAGATCCGGAAAATATGCTTGAAAGTTACAAATATATATTCCAGCATTTGATTGATAATAAGAATTTATTGCTCACAGTTGCAGTATTTGCGGTTGTGTTGGTGATCGTATATGTTATCTACCGGATGTCTGTAGAATATTCATGGTATGCGGCTATCATTGTCGGTGGTTTATTTGAAATTATTCTTTTCCTGATTGGAAATGTCGTTTTAGAGGCAAGTATTTCGGTTGGACAGATTTTGCTTGGTTCCGTATGTGCAGTGATCATCGGAGTGATCGTACAGTTCTTTAAAACAGTTGTGGATTATTCAAGAGTTGAGAATACACAGTTTGAAGACGACGAATATTACTACTATGTTAAAGCTGTTCCGAAGATCGTTATGGCAAAACAACAGAAAAGTGTAAGAAAGATCAACGCCTCATCACAGGACTCTATGGAGGACGATACGATCAGTGGTGTTACCAGATAATAGAAATTCCTGCATATGACCTGACTATATTGTCAGGTCATAACTGTATATGACAACAGATCACGGCTCAGGCTTTGCCTGACTTATAACAGCTTGTGGAAAGGAGAGATATCAAATGGATAAGCTTATGGCTTTTTTAAAGACCTATTTTGACTGGTTTTATATTACCAGACCGGATGTTAGTGATATTATTGAGATCCTGATACTCTCGTATGTCATCTATAAAATACTGCTTTGGTTTAAGAGCAGTCGTGCTTGGACGTTGTTAAAAGGTATTGTATTGATATTTTTATTTACCATGCTTGCATCTTTATTGCAGTTCAATACGATTCTGTATATTTTAAAAAATGTGTTCAGCATCGGTATTCTGGCGGTGATCATTCTGTTTCAGCCGGAGTTCCGTCGTGGACTTGAAACATTGGGACGAAAGAAGTTTTTTGACTACATCATGCACGAGGATACAGAAGAAAGAGGACTGTCTGATAAAACGATATACGAATTGATCAAGACCGTGACGGTTCTTTCTGCAAATCGGACAGGAGCCTTGATCGTAATTGAAGATAAGGTTGCTCTTGGCGAGTATATTGATACAGGAATTCCGATTGATGCGGTGGTTACCAACCAGTTGCTGCTTAACATATTTGAGCATAATACACCGCTCCATGACGGTGCGGTTATTCTTAGAAATAACAGAGTTATTGCGGCAACCTGTTATCTTCCGTTATCTGCAAATCTTTCTATTAATAAGGAACTGGGAACAAGACATCGTGCAGGGGTTGGTATCAGTGAGGTATCAGACAGCGTGACGCTTATCGTATCTGAGGAGACCGGTTCGATATCGATCGCAAAGGGCGGAGAACTGTATCGGAATCTGGATACAGAGAGTGTTCGTAAGCATCTGGAGCTTTTGAGTCAGGATGATGTAAAGAAGAAAGATGAACGTCGCCTGAAAGACAGTAAACGTAGACGTAAGAGTACAAAGAAAAGTACCGGGAAAAAGACGGACTCGAATAATATAAAAACGGAAGGTCTTCTGACAACAGAAAGGAGGCTGACAGTGATGAAAGATAAATTATTCAGTAATTGGGGACTGAAACTTCTGTCATTGATCCTTGGATTTATCGTATGGGTGACTGTTTTGAATGTAGATGACTATTCAACTACACGGCAGATCAAAGATATACCGGTTACTTTGATAAATACAGATGCGATCACGGATAAGAATCAGTTGTACGATATTGTATCCGGTGAAACGGTAGACATAATTATAAAGGGCAGACGATCTGTTGTGAATTCGCTTGGGGCATCTGATTTTACTGCAGTTGCAGACATGTCAAAATTATCGATCACAAATGCTGTCAACATTACAGTAACAGCAAATTCTCCGTCCGTTAATAATAACATCAGTATTACGATCGTAGATAATGTGCTTCAGGTTGAACTGGAGGAAGAACAGACAGCATCCCTTCCTGTAACGGTAACTACAAAAGGAGAGACTGCAAAGGGATACACAACAGGTGTTCCGGTATCTACACCAAATCTGATAACGGTTAAAGGTGCGGCAAGTGTGATCGAACGGATAGAAAAAGCAGAGGTGCAGGTGGATGTATCAGGACGATCATCTGATGTAACAGCAACATGCACACCAATCTTCTATGATGCAAATGGTGAAGAGATATCCGGTAAGAAGCTGGAAAGCAAGGCCACGGGAATCTTGGTAACTGTACCGGTGTATAAGACGAAAAAGGTAGCTGTCAAGATTGAGACAACAGGTGTCCCGGCGGAGAACTACAAAGTTGTCAATGTAGAATATGTTCCAAGTGAGATTACGGTCGGCGGTCCTGCAGATGTGTTACAGAATCTGACAGAGATAAAGATAGATGACATTGATGTAGCCGGATGTAATGAGGATCTTGAAAGTACGATTGAGGTTGCAAAATATCTGCCTGAAGGCGTTGTACTTGCTGATGAGAATACAAGTATCAGTGTGCGTGTCACAATTGAGCGGAATATCAGCAGAACGATGACGGTATCGGCAGAAGACATTACGATCAATAATAAAATGACCGATTATGATTACTCGATTCAGTTCCCGGAGGGGAATACGGTTGTGATATCCGGTCTGTCAGATGAAGTGTCCAAGCTTACTGCGAAGGACTTAAAGATTATAGTTGATGCAGAGACATTGTCCGTGGGAACAAATACTGTTGAGCTGTCGATAGAAGACAGCGATACATATACGATCGAGAGTACCTGTAAGGTAACGATTGAGGTTACGGCTATGCCATGATACGGTAATAACAGGCAATAGTAAAACGCTGGATCAGGCAGTTTCGCTATTGCCTGTTTATATATTATGCAGAAGGGAGATTGATATATGGAACAGGTGAATGAGAAAATAGCAAGGTTAAAAGAAATTGTTGAAGAATCCGAACGTATGGTTTTCTTTGGTGGGGCAGGTGTTTCTACAGAGAGTGGAATTCCGGATTTTCGAAGTGTAGACGGACTCTACAACCAGAAATACAAATATCCGCCGGAAACGATCATCAGCCATAGCTTCTATATGCGTGATCCTGAAGAGTTTTACCGGTTTTATAAAGATAAAATGATTTATCGGGATGCAAAACCGAATATGGCACATAAAAAACTTGCCGAACTGGAAGCACAGGGCAAGCTTGCAGCGATCGTAACACAGAATATTGATGGTCTGCATCAGATGGCAGGAAGTAAGAATGTGATCGAGTTGCATGGCTCTATTCACAGAAATTATTGTACAAAATGTCACAAATTCTACGATCTGGATTATATTATTCAATCAGATGGTGTACCAAAATGCAGTTGTGGTGGAATAATTAAGCCGGATGTAGTATTATATGAAGAGGGGCTGAACAATGACGATATCGAGAATGCAATCCGGTATATTTCGGAAGCAGATACATTGATCATTGGCGGAACTTCATTGGTTGTTTATCCTGCCGCCGGATTGGTTCGGTATTTCAGGGGAAAACATCTGGTAGTTATTAATATGTCACCGACACAGACGGACGGTCAGGCAGATCTTCTGATCGCTGACAAGATCGGAAAAGTGCTGGGACAATTATAAAAATGAAAATAAAACGAAATGGAGAAAGACATGAACAAACTAGACCTTCAAAAAAAGGCTGTTGACATCCGTAAAGGAATTATTTCCTCCGTACATTCTGCAAAAGCAGGACATCCGGGCGGATCACTTTCGGCAGCAGACATTTTTACTTATCTTTATTTTGAGGAATTACATGTAGATCCGAAGAATCCAAAGGATGAGAACAGAGATCGTTTTGTATTATCCAAAGGACATACAGCACCGGGTTACTATTCAGCCCTTGCTGAGAGAGGATTTTTTCCGGTTGAGGATCTTCTGACTCTGCGGCATATCGGTTCTTATTTACAGGGACACCCGGATATGAAGCATATTCCTGGTGTGGACATGTCATCCGGTTCTCTCGGACAGGGACTTTCCGCAGCAGTCGGTATGGCACTGGCAGCGAAGATGTCCGGTAAGGAATACAGAACCTACTGTCTGTGCGGAGACGGAGAGATCCAGGAGGGACAGATCTGGGAGGCTGCTATGTTTGCAGGTCACAGAAAGCTGGATAACCTTTTAGTGATCGTAGATAATAATAACCTTCAGATCGACGGAACCGTTGAGGATGTATGTTCCCCATATCCGATCGATAAGAAGTTTGAAGCATTTAATTTCCATGTAATTAATATCGACGGAAATGATTTTGATCAGATCGATGCAGCATTCAAGGAAGCAAAGGCAACCAAGGGAATGCCGACAGCGATCATCGCCCATACCGTAAAAGGTAAGGGAGTATCCTTCATGGAGAACAATGTGGGATGGCATGGCAAAGCTCCGAATGACGAGGAGTATGCGATTGCAATGGAAGAACTGGAAAAGGCAGGTGACGTGTTATGTCAGAAGTAAAGAAGATCGCAACAAGAGACAGCTATGGTAATGCATTGGTTGAGCTTGGAAAAGAACATGAGAACCTGATCGTACTGGATGCAGACCTTGCAGCAGCAACAAAGACCGGAATCTTCAAGAAAGCATTTCCGGAACGCCATGTAGATTGTGGTATCGCAGAATGTAACATGGCAGGCATCGCAGCCGGAATGTCAACCTGTGGATATGTGCCGTTTATGAGCTCCTTTGCGATGTTTGCGGCAGGCAGAGCCTTTGAACAGGTGAGAAACAGTATCGGATACCCACATCTAAATGTAAAGATCGGAGCAACCCACGCAGGTATCTCCGTAGGAGAAGACGGAGCGACCCACCAGTGTAATGAAGATCTTGCCCTGATGAGAGAGATCCCTGGCATGGTGGTTATCAATCCATGTGATGATGTAGAAGCAAGAGCAGCCGTAAAGGCAGCATATGAATATGTAGGACCTGTCTATATGAGATTTGGAAGACTGGCAGTACCGGTCATCAATGATGAGACAACCTACAAGTTTGAGATCGGCAAGGGCGTAGAATTACGTCCTGGAAAGGATATCACGATCATAGCAACCGGACTTCCGGTATCTGAGAGCTTAGAAGCTGCGAAGATGCTGGCAGAGGACGGTATCGATGCACAGGTGATCAATATCCACACGATCAAACCGCTTGACGAGGAACTTGTCGTAAAGGCAGCACAGGCAACCGGCAGAGTGTTCACGGTAGAGGAGCATTCGATCATCGGTGGACTCGGCTCAGCGGTTATGGAATGTCTGGCAGAGAAGAATCCGGTTAAGGTAACAAGAATCGGTGTTCGCGATACCTTCGGTGAGTCCGGCCCGGCAAAAGACCTGCTTCATAAGTATGAACTCGACGCAGAGGGCATTTATAAGCAGATTAAAGCAGCATTATAAAATTTCATAAGATTCTTCCGGGAGTCTTTGAAACAAAATAAAAGACAGTATTATATATTATTCCGCAAGTCACTTTCGTTCTATCCTCATGTAACGGTACTAAGCTCCCGCCTGTCAGCGGATCGCTAAGGACCGACATTCGGACAGGCTTGCTTCATAATATTAATACTGTCTTTCATTTTGCTTAAAGTACCGATGGCAGATTTAACTTGTAAAATTTTTATAACGCTGCTTTTTCTATTGTGAAACAACCTGTTTAGAAGTTGCTGACTATGACATAAAAATGCACGGTACATTATCGTTATGGAGCAAGAACTTTCGAGCATCAATGTCTAGGGCAAAAAATGGGAAATAGCATTACTATTATGCAGCAAGCCTGTTCCAACGCCGGTCCTTAGTGAGTCGCCATAGGCGAGGAACTTAGTACCGTTGCGTTGGAATAGAGTGCAAACGACTTGCGTAATAATATGTGATGTATTTCCCATTTTGTTTCAAAGATATACGAACGTGTCTTGCTCCATAATGATAATGTTCCTCTATCATAATTCTAAAATCTTCGGCGCAGTTCTTAAATAAGGATAAAGTCGGTTGACAGAAGCCGGAAGTTTCATTTATCATATCAAGTAGAGTATATCTAAATCTATTATTTCAATAAAATCTTTTCATTCATTGTTCCGTTCATGTTTGGAACAGATACGAAAAATCTATAAAAAGATCAGGAAATAAAACTACATAGGGACAGAGAATTGACAGATCAAAGGGACACTTATACTTATTGTTGTGTACAATCCAGTGAAACAATATGCGTTGGAGCGATAACAGGGGCTTTTATATGTGTACCGGAAAGGGAGGTTGTTTATGCAGGAACAGAAAGTCGAACAGGAAATTGATATCACGAAATTATCGAATGAATTTACTTACAGAAAATACATGATGAGCAGGGACTCCGTACGGCATTTATTTTCTAAATTAAGTGTTGCGGAATATGTCGCACTGCAAAGTATAGAGGCGATCAGCGGAGATTCCGCTATTTATGGAGGAAAGGCATATCTGACCGATCTATCGGTGCGTATGCAGATGAGTATCCGTAAGACATCAAAGGCAGTCCGGGATCTCAGAGATCGTGGCTATGTCAAATGGTCACATGATGGAAATGGTACGGACGGAACTTATGTAACGATCACGGATGCCGGTGCGAAACAGCTTCATGAGCAGGAAACGATCATTAAGGACTTTTACGGAAATGTAATTAACAAATTCGGCAAAGAGAATATGATCAATCTGTTGATCCTGATGAAGGAGCTGGATACGGTTATGGAGAGTGAGATTGAAGAAATGCAGGTGGTGAAGAATGATGATGAGTCTGATGAAAATGAATGAGTATGTGGCAATACAGGAAAAGATATGCGAGAAAAATGATTATATCGCACCAAGATTATATGATGAATATGGAGTAAACCGCGGACTTCGCGATGACCGCGGAGTTGGTGTATTGACCGGTCTGACGAACATTTCAAAGATTGTATCCTCTAAGGTGCAGGATGGCAAGAAAGTACCTTGTGACGGAGAACTTTGGTACAGGGGTTATCGGGTGGAGAATCTGATCGGAAGCCTGGGAGAAGATGAACTGGGATTTGAAAAGGTGGCATATCTCTTGCTGATGGGTGAGCTGCCAAATGCAGAGGAACAGCATGAATTTGAGAAGATCATCGGTGGGCTTCGTACGCTGCCATCGAATTTTACAAGAGATGTTATCATGAAAGCGCCGACAGAGGATATCATGAATTCCATGACACGTAGTATCCTGACGCTTGCATCGTATGATAAGAATGCAAAGGACACCAGTGTGAATAATTCTCTGCGTCAGTGTATCCAGCTGATCAGCGAATTCCCGATGCTGGCTGTATATGGATATAATGCATACAATCACTATGTAAAGAACGATAGTATGTTCATCCATCGTCCGGCAAAGAATCTGTCAACGGCTGAGAATATTCTCATGCTGCTTCGTCCGGATAAGAAATATTCCAAGGTAGAGGCGAAGGTACTTGATACGGCACTGATCCTTCATATGGAGCATGGTGGCGGTAATAATTCAACCTTTACAACAAGAGTTGTTACATCTTCCGGTTCTGATACCTATTCCACAATGGCGGCTGCTATGTCATCCTTAAAGGGACCAAAGCATGGTGGTGCCAATATCAAGGTTATGGAAATGATGGATAATATTCGCGAACATATAAAAGACTATGAAGATAAAGATGAGATAGAAGCATACTTAAGCAAGATACTGAACAAGGAAGCATTTGACAATAAGGGACTGATCTATGGTATGGGACATGCCGTATACTCCCTGTCAGATCCGAGAGAGCGAGTGTTCAAGGATTATGTCGTTAAGCTGGCTCATGAAAAGGGCAGGGAAAAAGATCTCAGGTTGTACGAGAACATAGAGGAGCTTGCCCCGGAGCTGATCGCAAAGCAGCGTAAGATCTTCAAAGGTGTAAGTCCAAATGTGGATTTCTACAGCGGATTTGTATATGATATGCTGGGAATCCCGATGGAGCTTTACACAGCGATGTTTGCAGTCGCACGTATCGTTGGATGGAGCGCACACAGGATCGAGGAGCTGATCACGAATAACCGGATCATGCGTCCGGCATATATGAGTATCATGGAGAAAAATCCCCAGATATAACCAATAGCCAAAAACAAAGCATAGTTTATAACATGAAAACAGACAGTTTATAAGGACCCATTGAGGTTCTTATAAACTGTCTGTTTTTATGTATGGATCGTTGTATCAGTTATAAAATAAATCAGATAATACAGAAGAAAATTTACAGAAGGAAATATATAGAAGGAAATATACAGAAGGAATCCGCATAAACATATATTTTACATAAATAGAAAAGCAACGGATCACATATACTTAGAAAGAAATGTAAAATTTCCAGATGCTTTTCAGGGGTTATCAGAAAGAACCGGAAATAAGGGAAATTATTTGGGGGATGCCGGTAATACATTGAAAATAAATGATTTTACCATGATTTTACAAAGAATTTTCAAATGCTTGATAGCGACAAAAATCGGGATGATGTAAATTGAAGAACAGTGAAGCAGAAGAGAGATAGATGGTATATGAAAGTAACACTTGAAGATGTAAAGAAGAACAAAGCGGTTCAGACATATATAAGGATGGCAGATGAATCTCTGCGCGCAATGGGATATACGGAGCATGGATTTGCACATGTAGAACGTGTGGCAGAGACAGCAAGGGAGATACTGCTGACACTTGGATATTCCGAGCGGGAAGCAGAGCTTGCGAGCATTGCGGGGTATCTGCATGATATCGGAAATGTTGTGAACCGGGAAGGACATGCGCAGTCCGGTGCGGTCATGGCATTTCGGATATTAGATGATATGGGAGCAGACCCGGAGGACACAGCTGTAATTATAACAGCAATTGGAAATCATGATGAGTCAGCAGCATTTCCGGTAAATCCGATCGCAGCAGCATTGCTGATCGCGGATAAAAGTGATGTGAGAAATTCAAGAGTCAGGAATACGGATATTTCATCCTTTGATATTCATGACAGAGTGAACTATGCCGTAAAAGAAAACAAACTGAAGATTACCAGAGATTCACATATTGAGCTGAAGTTAAAGATCGATAAATCTATGTGTGCCGTTATGGATTATTTCGAGATCTTTTTACAGCGTATGATCCTGTGCAGGAAGTCGGCAGAGGTGCTTGGGCTGGAATTCTGGCTTACGATCAATAAACAGCGGGTAATCTGACAGGGGGTGTATGGCGATTCAAAGAATATTTCATTACATAAAAGAGAAAATAACAGGAGCGATTCAAAGAATGAATAACGAAGAAAAGAATCTGAAAAATCAGGAGTCTGTAACTACAGATGGAACAGAGAAAGTAACGATCATAACAGGTAATACGGATGTATCTGAGGATTGTTCAAATGATGACATACGAAAGGATGAATCAAAAAACAAAGTAAAGGGTATTCGGTTTGGAAGAAAAAATAAGCAGAAGGAAGAAAGTGAGAAAATACAGGAAGAGAAGCCGGTAAAAAAGGTGAATCATGTCGGACTGTATGAAAATCGTGAATTATCATGGTTGAAGTTCAATGAGCGTGTGCTGGAGGAGGCAGAAGATACCTGTGTTCCATTGTGTGAGCGGATGACATTTCTGTCTATTTTTCAGAGTAATCTGGATGAATTCTTTATGGTGCGTGTCGGTTCTTTGGAGGATCAGAAGCTGTTAAGCCAGAAGCTTCGGGAGAATAAGACGAATATGACAGCGGGAGAGCAGATCGATGCAATCTTAAAGCGTGTATCCGAGTTGAATGACAGGAAGGATGCCATCTATACGTCTATTATGAAAGAGGTTGGAGAGAAAGACGTTCATCTGACTGATTTCAAAGCACTTACAAAATCGGAGAGCAAATATCTGGAAGAATATTTTATGAAAGAGATTGTGCCACTGTTATCTGTTATGATCGTGGGAAGAAAGCAGCCGTTTCCATTTTTGAAGGGACAGGAGATTTATGCGCTTGCGGTTCTTGGAACACGAAGTGACAAGAAAAAGATCGGAATCATTCCGTGCAGCAGTTCTGTATTCCCAAGACTGATCCGGATTCCGACGAAGGATGATACTTATATGCTGGTCGAAGAACTGATCCTGCATTTTCTGCCAAAGGTTTATAAAGGCTATAAGGTTCTTGAAAAATCCGTGATCCGTGTAACGAGAAATGCGGATATTGATTTTAATGCAGTCTATGATGAAGACCTTGATTACAGAGATAAGATGGCACAGATCGTAAAGCTCAGAAAGAAGCTGGCACCTGTACGACTGGAATTATCCCGAGATATTAATGGAGATATGATAAAGCAGGTATGCGAGTATGCAGAGATGGAGGAACCGCATGTGTTCTTAAATCAGGCACCGCTTGACCTCTCCTTCTTGTTACAGATTGAGGATATCCTGAGAAAGGATGCAACGCTTGTCTATCAGAGACGTGTGCCACAGGCATCTCCGATGCTAAAGAGCAATGAGCATATCATACCACAGATATTGGATCATGATGTATTGTTATCCTATCCGTATGAGAGCATCAAACCGTTTTTGCAGATGCTTCAGGAGGCTGCCCGCGATCCGGAGGTTATCTCTATTCGTATGACACTTTACCGTCTGGCAAGAAACAGCAAGGTGGTAGAGGCTTTGACCGAAGCTGCCGAAAATGGCAAGCAGGTTGATGTGCTGGTTGAATTAAAGGCCAGATTTGACGAGGCAAATAATATCGAGTGGAGTCGGACATTAGAGGATGCGGGCTGCCATGTTGTATATGGTATAGATGGCTTAAAGGTTCATTCAAAGCTATGCCTGATCACCAGAAAGGTTGGAGATGAGATTCAGTATATTACACAGGTGGGAACCGGAAATTATAACGAAAAGACTTCCAGATTATATACGGATCTGTCACTGATCACGGCAGATAAAAGGATCGGTGAGGAGGCAGCAAAGGTATTCCAGGCAATCCTGCTTGGTTCCGTGGTAGAAGATATGGAGCATCTGCTGGTTGCACCAAAATGTCTTCAGAATAAAGTAATTGCTATGATCGAGAATGAGATTCAGATCGCAAAGGAAGGAAAGCCGGCTTATATCGGAATCAAGATCAATTCGCTGACAGATAAGAAGATCATAGATAAGCTGATCGATGCATCCAGAGCCGGAGTAAAGATCGATATGGTGATCCGTGGTATTAACTGTTTGAGAAGCGGAATACCGGGGGATACCGATAATATCCATATTGTAAGTATCGTGGGGCGTTTTCTGGAACATTCCAGAATCTATATATTCGGAACGCATGACAGAGATAAGGTCTATATCGCATCGGCTGATTTTATGACGAGAAATACACTTCGCCGTGTGGAGGTCGCAGCACCGCTTTATGATGAGACGGTAAAGAATAAAGTTCGTAAGATATTTGCAACGATGCTTCGGGATAATGTGAAAGCGAGAGAGCAGCAGCCGGACGGCAGCTATAAAAAGCTTCCGATGGTCGGACCTGTGTTGAATTCTCAGGAATATTTCTATGAGGAAGCATACAAAGAAGCAGGTGATGCCTTTCATCAGTTATTGCGCAGGCAGGATGCGGAACAGGAAAATAAATAGCAGATAATATAAGCGAATAAGCGATAAGAATAAAACAGCTATAGAACGCGCATAATTTCTATAGCTGTTTTATTGCTGTATTTGTATTATTAGGTTGAAAAAAGCGGGTGAAATAGATATAATAAAGTAGTCGAAACAGGTAGATTTTTAGAGAATTATTTTAGGCAACAAACCTGTCACTGATAAAAATGAGTAAGGAGTTTTAACAGCAGCATGAAGCTTTCAATTATATGGAGATTATCTGACAGGGAGGAAAAGAACCTCATCACAGGGAACAGCCTGCAGAAGCAGCTGGAGGGTTATACAGGTGATATTCAGCTTTTGATCTACAAGGGAAACGGACAGACATTTGAGGAGACTTTGACAGGTAAAAATCTTGATATTTCTATATATGATATAAATAAAATCCCAGAGAACAGTAATATATTTGAAGACGCCAAAAGTCATGTAACAGGTGATTATGTTACATTTACGGATAGCGGTGACCGGTGGTCAGACGGAGCATTTGTACGTCTTGTAGCAGAACTTGAGATGCATAATAAAAGTACGGTTATTATGCTGAAAAAATGCGGCCCAGATGGGTCTGTTGATGCATTTGCAGGGGATACGACAGGGAAAAAGGTGATCGATCAGGTGCTTCGTAAGAAATTCCACTGCCATCCGTTTTATTTTGGTGGAACAATTCTACGTACAGATAAAATGAATAAACTGGAATTCAAAAATGAATATAAGCAGGCAATGGAACAGGCCAGTATGCTGGATATCTGTGCAAAAGAAAAGAATGTATTATATATCAGCTATATCACATATTTGCGTGATATGGATGAAAATCAGCCATATGCAAAGAATCAGACGGATCTGTTCCGGACATTCTGGCTGCCATTTCTTGCAGAGCTGCAGACTCAGTATGAGACAGTTCCGGTATTTATTCAATATCATTTGATGCATGTGTTAAAAGGCTTTATAGAGCAGAATATGACGGATTGCGGATTTGGAGAAACTGATCCTGATCGCGAAGTGGTGTTTTCCGAGATTAAACAGCTGCTTTCATATGTAGAAGATGATGTTATGCTGAACTGCTACAAATTGAAGGAAACACAGGTTCCGGATATTGTAAAGATGTTTTATGGAAAATTAAAGTATGACGAAGAATATGTCTTTGAGAAGAAGTATTTTGATGCAGAAGCATATTATGGATCGGAAAATACGATCCTGGATAAGATAAGTAATCTGAAGCTTCAGATCGATCAGATCAAATACAGGGATGGAAATTTGTGTGTGGATGGACATGTTCATCCGATCCTTGCTGCTATGGCTGATCAGGTTTATTTTATGTTTGGTGGCAAGAAGAAAGTATTTGTTTACAGCGGCAGTTATACAGGAAAAGAGATTATGGGGCAGACGATGTATCAGGAAGCGATGATACATGTAGATATGCCATTTGAGGATCGAAAAGATTGTTATCTCTTATGTTTTGCTAATTTCGGTGATGAATCTATCAGGATTCCTTTGGGATTTGATTCGGCATATGTTCCGATAAGTGATCCAAATGTTGGAATTGAATGGAATCTTGGCGGATACAGTGCCAGATCAGAAAATGATGGTATTTATTTTTTCAAATGTTCTAATCAGGATAAATGCCAGAAAGAAAAATTATTTGAGAAGAAACTGGGAAAAGCTCGTACACAGGCTGCAAAAGAAAATTGCAGGCTCAGAAAAATGTTCTATAAAGAGACTGCAAATAAGAATAATGCAGTAGTGTTATTCATGGCTGATACGGATCAGACAGAGAGTCGTATCACGGAATTATATCAATATGCAGTATCTGAAAAAGATGGAAATGAATATTATTTTGTTTCAGAACCTGGAAGCACAGTATGGAAAAACCTGGAAGCTGCCGGGGGCAGAATGGTAGAAAAGAACAGTATGCAGCATAAACTGTTAATGCTGTTAGCAGACAGATTGATCGTATCGACTACGGACTTAAGGGGGTATATTCCATTTGATGGAGAGCAGATGGAGTATGTCAGAGATTTAATACATTTTGATGTAGTATGTATAGGAGAGCCTGGACAGGGGACAGATATTGTTATGGAAAGATATCGCTGGGAGACTCCGATCCGGCTTTATTTCTGTACATCGGAAGAACAGATGCTTCAGATGCAGAGACCTGAATATGGATTTTACGGAAGAGATATTCTGCGTTACAAAGAAGACATATCTGAAATATATAGCAGCATTAAACTGGAACTGAGCGAGGAAAAGAAACCGGAAAAGATCCATTTGCTTCCGAATCAGTCAGAAGGACTTGTTGACTGTAAGAAGACCACAGAACCGGATACTACAGAACATAAGGAATGGGAATCTCAGGTTCAGGAGATGGTAGAGCTTGCAAAAGAGAACAAGGTAAAACCCGGTAGGAAAAATGTAACAGATGCTTATTACGGTCGTAAGATCGTTCCAAATACGGTTGCTCTGGTAGGACTTGGAAAAGGCGTGCGTGGTTCCATGCAGTATATCCTGAATGAACTGAATTCAAATGACTGCTTCAGGGATTTTAAGATCTATGTGCGGACGGATGAGGAAACGGATGCAACAGTTCAGACCTATATTAAGAATAATAACTGGACGCGGACACAGACCATTATAAAAGATGCACAATATATGGAGATAATAGAGTCTGCACAGTATCTGCTCACTGAGGTATATTTCCCGGTTGGCTGGGTGAAAAAGGATGGCCAGACCTATATCAATATCTGGCATGGCACACCATTAAAGAAGCTGGGACTTGCCAAGAATGCAAACGGAAAGCATAAAGATGGAAACACACAGAAGAATTTTATAGATGCAGATTATCTGTTATATCCAAATGAATACACAAAGGTGCATATGCTGGAGTCATATAAGGTAGCAACACTGATGCAGGGAAAAGCTTTGAACCTTGGTTATCCAAGAACCGGCGGAATGCTTGCAGCATCAAAAGCAGATCTGCATGAGCTTCGTGCCGAACTTGCGCCGAACGGTGAACATCTGTATGCATATATGCCTACCTGGAAAGATTATCTGGACGTAGAACAGGTTATAGATGAGTCAAAAGAATTATTAGATTATCTGGATGCAAATCTCAGAGATGATCAGATCTTATATGTAAATCTGCATCATAAAGTCAGTGATTCTCTTGATTACAGTGTATATAAGAGAATTAAGAAATTCCCGCCGACGGTAGACAGTTACCAGCTGCTTGCGCTTACAGATGCATTGCTCACGGATTACTCCAGTGTATTTTATGATTATCTGGTGCTGCGCAGACAGATCATTCTGTATTGCAATGATTATGAATTATATCGCAAGAAACGTGGAACATACATGGATCTGATGGAGCTTCCATTTGACAAAGTGCGTACGAAAGAAGAAGTGCTGGAAGCAATTAACCGCGGAAAGACATATGACGATGAAGCTGCATATAAGGAATTCTGCGCTTATGATTCTGTGGATAATGCGAAGAAGCTCTGTAGTCTGTTTACAGGTACAGAGGAATATGTAGATGTAGAGCCAATTTCGGATCATGCGAAGAAACAGGTGCTGATCTATTCGGATTCCTGTGGAGATTCGGAAGATACCAGACGTCTTCGAACCTATATAGAATCTGACGGGCATGATGATATGGATGTATTCATTTCATGTAACCGATATCTGACAAATGACAATAAGGATACAGCTTATCCGATGCTGAATAAAATACCGGTTATTGGAACTCATGATGAATATCATTTGAGTGGAGCAGGTATTGCAGCACAGAAGCTCTATGACAATAAAAAGATCACGATCGAACAGGCAATGGGAGTATGGAAATACGACTATGCGGCCGCCGGTAGACGTTTCTTTGGACAGGCGCCATTTGATCTGATCCTATTATATGATGTCATCGATGCACAAAAGCTTCTGTCATTGACATTTATGGAAACACCAAATAAAATATTATGTATCAGTGATGACATGTTCAGGAAACTGGTGGTAGAAAAAGATCAGTTTCTTAAGGATGCCCTGAAGGTGTGCCTGCCATACATGAGGGGAGTATTTGTAAAGACAGAAGAACAGCGGATGATTTTCAAAGCCATATACGGTGATGCATATGCAGTTCAGCTTATTACAAATGAAAAAGATTTAAAGAATCTGATTGCGTTAGCTGTCAGGGATGAAGGAGAATGATATGAAGAAGGTAATTACGTATGGAACATTTGATCTGCTCCATTATGGACATATTAACCTGCTCCGCAGAGCAAAAGAGATGGGCGATTATCTGATCGTTGCATTATCAACAGATGAATTTAACTGGAATCAGAAGAAGAAGAAATGTTATTTTTCATATGAAGAAAGAAAACAGCTTCTGGAAGCAATTCGCTATGTAGATCTGGTTATTCCGGAGGAAAGCTGGGAGCAGAAGAAAGAAGATATCAAGGAATTCAAAGTAGATACCTTTGTTATGGGAAATGATTGGGAAGGAAAATTTGACTTCTTAAAAGAGCAGTGTGAGGTTGTATATCTGCCAAGAACACCGGATATCTCAACGACACAGATCAAAGATGATTTAGGAAAATAAAAGGCGGTTAATCAGCATGAAGGTTCATGTGCCACATTTGAAGTTAGGGCATAAGACAAGAAGACTTGTATATGTCGGAAATGGTGCAACATCAGTAGACAGTGAATATAATAAGACAGGATCGGCAGATTGTGACCGACGCTTTGTCAGTACTATATGGAGCGGATTCTCATATCCGAAACTACAGAACCCTTTTGTAAGAGAAGATGCAGACTGTATCGGTTTTTATGCCAGAAGACGGACTCCTGCTGTATGGGAATGGTACTGTACGGATGGAAGCTGGCACAGAACAGAGGCGGATATGCCGGAAAAAATGCTGCTTCCGGTTGGATCATCAGTGAAAGAGCTGTATAAGGAAGAGAATAGTATTTATTTTGTCACACAGTGGGAAGATAAGCATGGAATTCGCGTGAACTGCGGATCAGATATATTCTCAAAGCCTTTGATGGGACATGCATTTGGTGGCATGGATGACAAGACTTATCATAATACGATGGCAGCACTGGAGCATGGGATAGGAACAGGTTATAAGGATTTTGAGATCGATTTTTCCTATACCACTGATGGTCGGTTGGTACTTAGTCATGGTTGGTCGCCGAGTAACTGCAAGTGTCTCGGAATTACATATAAACCGGATTTTGATAACATGACATATGAACGTGTGATGAATATGCCGATTCATGGGAATCCGATCATGGATGCGAGACAATTTTATGAAAGAGTAAAGGACGAACCGGACTACAGGTTTGAGGTGGATTTTCATAGTAAGAAAGATGGAAATGAAATTAAAGAAATCACAGAAATTTTGTTGGATGATTTTCAGCATGATGAGGCATTCCTGGATCGACTGCTGGTACAGGTATACAATAAGACAATGTATGAACAGATAGATTCTGTATATCTTTTTAAAAATTATATGTATCTGGTTGGACGGCGGACGGAAAGGCTTGATTCCATTATTACGTATTGTCTGGATCATGGAATATGCAGCATAGCTATTCGGATGAATTATGTGAATGAGAAAATGATTCATAAAGTTCATAATGCAGGATTGTATGTATTTTGCTATACGATTAAGAAAGATGCAGATTATGCAAAACACCTGTTGGATTCCGGTGTTGATACAATCTGTACGGATTTTGTTACAGAGGAGCTGTTGGATGAGGCGGATGGGTTTGGATATTTTCCATTCTATATATGCTATAACAGTGATCGAGCTGATGTAGAAAATCATTATTCAGAAGATGTTCAAGATCAGTTTTTACAGACGAAGAAGGGAAATCTGGAGTACAAGGACAAAACGGTTTGGGAGAATGACGGAACAGGAACACTTCGTAAATGTGAATTTTCGGTTCCGGGAAAACGTTTCGTTGGTTGGAAGCTTCGCGTAACCTTAGATGGAAATACATTCTGGTATTGTAAAGATGGATTGTATCATATCAAGAAGGATTTCGATGAGACAAAGGATGTCATACCTTACATATTTGCAGATGAGGCGGTCATTCCTGTCTGGAAGGTAAAACGAAACATGAAATTAGTGATGGTAGCTATATGGGAGGATCTTGGGTGATTCTCCCATATTTTCTAGTTTTTCCGATGTTCTATCCGCCTGTGTCTGCTGTCAGGGTGGAGAGGAAAACATAAAGTGTAATTTCCGTTATGATGCCGGCACTAGCTGCCGGCACAAAGCCCTTGTCTGAACCCATAAGGGTGAGTTAGGGCGACTGACGGCAAATAGGCGTGCGGGCAGAATAGGAAATGAAACGCGTTTTCTCTCCACCCTGACCGCAGGCACAGGCGGATGGAATGCGGCATATGTTGATAGCTTGTTTTTACCAAGTACGGCTGACAGCAGGTACAGGCGGATGGAATGCGGTATATGTTGATAGCTTGTTTTTACCAAGCACGGCTGACCGCAGGTACAGGTAAATGGAATATCGAATAACAAAGATAAAACAGGGAAGGAAATATGATTATGAAGATAGTGTTTTTGGATCGTAAGACGATAGGAGAAGATATTGACTTGACAGACTTTGAGACTTTGGGTGAGGTTGTAACATATGAAATGTCACAGCCGGAAGAAGTTCCGGAGCGGGTAGTAGATGCAGATGTTATCATCGTGAATAAGGTACCGGTAAACGAGCAGACGATCGGAACTGCTCAGAATCTGAAGCTGGTCTGCGTAGCAGCAACCGGAACAAATAATCTGGATAAAGATTATCTGGATAAACGGGGAATTGAATGGAGAAATGCAGCCGGATATTCCACCACGATCGTTGCACAGCACACATTTGCCATGCTCTTTTATCTGCTCGAAAAGCTTCGGTATTATGATGATTATGTAAAGAATGGATCATATCAGAAAAATGATGTATTTACCTGGTTTGGCGAGCCGTTTACAGAGCTTGCCGGAAAGACATGGGGCATCATCGGACTTGGAGCGATCGGAAGGAAGGTAGCAGATATAGCAAAGGCATTTGGCGCACATGTAATCTATTATTCGGCATCCGGCAGACCGGCACAGGAGGGCTATGAGCAGGTTGACCTGAATACACTTCTTCGGACATCTGATGTTATATCGGTTCATGCGCCATTAAATGAATATACCGAGAACCTGATGGATAAAGTGGCATTTGCAAAGATGAAACGATCCGCGATCTTCCTGAACCTTGGACGTGGACCGATCGTAGTAGAAGAAGATCTTGCGGAAGCCTTGAAGCAGGGCACGATCGCAGCCGCAGGCGTAGATGTCCTTCGGACGGAACCGATACAGCCGGACAATCCTTTGCTTGCTATAAAGGACAGCCATAAGCTACTCATCACGCCACATATCGCCTGGGCAAGCACCGAAGCCCGCACCCGCCTGATGCAGATCGTCCTTGACCATGTAAAGGATTTTGTTGAGACGAGATAAAATGGGTATAAAGAGTGCGTGGGCGGATTGATACCCGGAAATAATTAAGAAGATGGGTATGGTGTGAAATAAAATGATTTTATACCCATAAATAAAATGATTTCAGGGTATGAAAGATTTCTATGGATGATAATACCCGAAAGTAAGGTAGAGATAAGGGTATAGATTATCAAAATAAAAGCATATACCCTAAAAATAAAATTTGATGTGGTATGAAGTGTTATAAAGTGGTTTGGTACCCATTAACTATATAAAGCAGGAGAAAAGAATTAGTATAGTGCAGAAAAATAAAATAGAGGACCCTGAGATATATATTCACTATTATGAAGCAAGCCTATCTGAATGTCGGTCCTTAGCGATCTGCGAAAGCAGGAGCTTAGTACCGCTACATGAAGATAGAACGAAAGTGTCTTGCGTAATAATATGTGAATTAGATCTCAGGGTCCTCTATTTTATTTTAACAATTTATTCAAAAGGCTGCTTATTATGACGGCTGAAGAAATCACGCGTTTCCCTTACAACCACACCGCTTAAAGCAAAGATGGCGATCATATTAGGAATAGCCATCAGTCCGTTGAAGATATCGGCGATCGTCCATACAGCAGAAACTGTCATGTAAGGTCCGATAAATACAGCAAGAATGTATAACCATCTGTAGATCATGATGGATTTCTTTTTGCCGCCGGATAAGTATTCCAGACAACGCTCAGAATAATAATCCCATCCAAGGATAGTTGTAAATGCAAAGAATACCAGACAGAGCATTAACAGGAAGCTTGATATCGTTGCAGGAATCGGAAGTCCCTCGTTAAAAGCATATGTGGTAACCTGAACACCCTGTAAACCTTCTACTTTCCATGCACCGGTAAGAACGATGGAAAGACCTGTCATTGTACAGATAATGATGGTATCGATGAAAGTACCTGTCATGGATACAAGACCCTGACGAACCGGTTCCTTTGTCTGGGCAGCGGCTGCTGCGATAGGAGCAGAACCAAGACCGGCTTCATTTGAGAAGATACCACGCGCTACACCTTTTTGCATAGCAATGATAAATGAACCGGCGATACCACCTGCAACAGCAGAAGGCTTGAATGCGCTCTTTACAATGATAACAACAGCCTCAGGAATCTTAGTGATGTTACAGATCAGTAACATCACACATATAACAATATAGATAACAGCCATAAATGGAACGATGATCTGGGATACGCTTGCGATACGCTTCAGTCCGCCGATCAGAACGAGTGCAACACATACACTTAAGATCAGGGAAGCGATAACAACGGTCCATGAATAAGTACCGATCCCTGGAATATTAATCGTCCACTGCATGTCAGGATCAAAGAATGAATTAACAGCGGAAGAAATACCATTTACCTGAGAGAAGGTTCCGATACCGAACAGACCTACACAGATACCAAAGAAAGCAAATATTTTTGCAAGCCATTTCCATTTTGATCCCATACCTCTTTCGATATAGTAGAATGGTCCGCCAAGTGCATGGTTGTCCTTGTCAACGACACGATATTTGACAGCCAGAAGACCTTCTGCATATTTGGTTGCCATTCCGAAGAATGCAGCAAGTACCATCCAGAATAATGCTCCCGGTCCACCGGCTCCGATCGCAGTTGCTACACCAACGATATTACCGGTTCCGATCGTAGCGGAAAGAGCAGTACACAGTGCACCAAAGGAAGTAACTTCGCCTTCGCCTTCTTCTTCGTTTTTGATCATCCATTTGAGTGCTAATGGCAGTTTGCGGATCTGAAGAACGCCCATCCGGATTGTGAGAAGAATTCCACCGACCATAATAAGGACCATAAGTGGAGGACCCCACACAAAATCATCGATTTTTGTTAAGATTTCATTTACAGTTGCCCACATGATTTTCTCCTTTTCATTTTTTGTATTGTGGTGATGTGTTATTCTCATAAATTATATGAATAAAGTAAAGAATTATATTACAGAAAAATCAAATATTTATAAAAATAACACAATATTTTAATATAATACATACTTTTCTACGCTAATGCAACAGAATTCGTTTAATTTCGTGAAAAAACAGCGGTAAACACAGCAAAAATTACAAAAAGAAGACTATTTTTTGACTTGCGGAGTTGGGAATCCGATAATAAAATTACTATGGAAATAAAAATGCCGGATAATATCAGATGCGGTTCATAGAAAAAATACCATATAATACAAGATAGGTTTCATATAAATGTGTTGCATAATACGGAGTCATATTAACATACTGCATTACATGGTAAAGAATATATATTAACAGACTATGTTGCATGGTAAAGAATATATATTAACGGACTGCGTTGCAAAATGGTAAATGTTTAAATAGAAAAATACAGGAAAGGATATAATCACAGAATGAATCAGAAATTAACTATCAGGGAATGGCTGCCGCTCATCGGAATGACGGTAGCGGCATTTATATTTAATACATCGGAATTCATGCCAATCGGTCTTCTGACCGATATCGCGGATGATTTTCAGATCACGGAGGCAAAAGCGGGGATGCTGATCTCAGCATATTCGTGGGCGGTTATGCTGTTATCACTGCCACTTATGCTGCTTGCATCAAGGATCAGCTTCCGAAAGCTGCTGTTGGGAACGATTGCGTTATTTGGAATCGGTCAGGTATTATCAGCGGTTGCAGCCGGATATGCGATGCTGATGGCGGCAAGGATCATAGTTGCCTGTGCACATGCGGTCTTCTGGTCGATCGCATCACCGGCAGCAGTTAAGATCGTGCCGGAGAAGTTCAGGTCGTTTGCGATGAGTATGGTAGTAACCGGTACATCCATTGCGATGATATTTGGACTTCCGCTTGGAAGGATCGTTGGATTATATGTAGGATGGAGAATGACATTTTTCTGTGTTGCAGTTGTTGCATTTCTTGCCCTTATCTATATGGCATTTGTATTTCCGAAGGTTGAAGGCGGTACATCCTTTAAAATGAAAGAACTGCCGGTGATATTGAAGAACCCGGTTATGCTTGGGATCATATTAATGTCGTTCTTAGTTGCGGGTGCATACTATACAGGCTACAGCTATATTGAGCCGTTTTTGAAGCAGGTAGCAATGTTTAAGGATAATCTTGTTACTATAACTTTAATGTTGTTTGGAGCTGCCGGAATTCTTGGAAGTTTTCTGTTCTCCTGTGTATATGACAAACACAGATATCATTTTATCCGTGCATCGATCACATTGATCGCTGTTGTCATGCTTTGCCTGAAACCGGCATCGAAATTTACATGGACAATGATATTGATCTGTATGCTGTGGGGTATGGCTGTAACGGCATTTAGCGTTACTTTCCAGTCAGAGACGATCAAAGCGGTTCCGGAGGAAGCCTCCGCTGTGGCCATGTCGATGTTCTCAGGAATCTATAATCTGGGAATCGGATGCGGAACCTGGATCGGTGGTCTGGTATGTACACATGCATCGATGGGGTATATCGGATTTGCAGGGGGGATCATGGCAGTTATAGCTATCCTGTATTGCAGCTTTATACTGATCCCACAGATGAAGAGAAAGTAGATAAATACTTGTATGGAACGCGTAAATATAAACTGTGATGATCAGTTGGAAAAGGCATGGTTAATAATCTCTAAAAAAAATATAAATTTTCGTTGACATGAGTAATCCTCGGTGCTATACTCATGGACATAGCAAAGGCGCTACGAAATATTCGTAGTGCCTTTTTCTTTTATCGGGAGGTATAGGTATCCCGGTACAGGATAAAGAGAAGCCTGATATCCGGCTATACGCGCGGACCGGATGAGGGGAAAAATGAAGTAAAATGCGATGCAATGGGGCGTCTGTTAAGGATAAGTCTCCATGTATCGCATTTTTGAGTTTTAGGAGGTAAGAACTATGACAAGTGAAATTTTAGATGCAATTTCTGGTGAAGTGTACGGTGTCTGGTTCCTGATCGGAGCGGCATTGGTATTCTGGATGCAGGCAGGATTTGCGATGGTAGAGACAGGATTTACCAGAGCAAAGAATGCCGGAAACATTCTGATGAAAAACCTGATGGACTTCTGTATTGGTACAGTTGTATTTATCCTTCTTGGTTTTGGACTCTTACTTGGTGAAGACATGGTTGGTTTGATCGGTAAACCGGGATTTGACATATTTACTGATTATGCAAATTTTGACTGGTCCAACTTCGTATTTAACTTAGTGTTCTGTGCAACAACAGCGACAATTGTATCCGGCGCGATGGCAGAACGTACAAAATTCATTTCCTATTGTGTATATTCAGCAGTTATCTCAGCAGTTATTTATCCGATTGAGGCACACTGGACATGGGGCGGCGGCTGGTTAGCTCAGATGGGCTTCCATGATTTTGCCGGTTCTAACTGTATTCATATGGTTGGTGGTATCTGTGCATTGATCGGTGCAGCAATCCTTGGACCTCGTATCGGTAAGTTTGTAAAGGGCAAGGATGGTAAGGTTGAAAAAGTAAATGCATTCCCTGGACATAACCTTCCGATCGGTTGTCTCGGTGTATTTATCCTCTGGCTTGGCTGGTATGGATTCAATGGTGCAGCAGCAACAACCGTTTCAGAACTTGGTTCCATATTCGTAACAACAACAATTGCTCCTGCTGTTGCAACAGTTGTAGCAATGATCATTACCTGGGTAAAATATGGTAAGCCTGATGTTTCAATGTGTCTGAATGCATCTCTTGCAGGTCTGGTAGCAATTACAGCTCCTTGTGATGTCTGTGATGCTTTCGGTGCTATCGTGATCGGTGCTGTTGCCGGTGTACTGGTTGTATTCGGTGTATGGTTCTTAGATTACAAATTACATGTTGATGATCCTGTAGGTGCTGTTGCAGTTCACTGTTTAAATGGTATCTGGGGAACAATCGCAGTTGGTCTTTTCGCTACAGATACAGCTCCTGCATTTGCAAGAGGTATCGGTGATGGTGTAACATATGGTGCAAACCAGATCGCAGCCAAAGGTTTATTCTATGGCGGTGGTTTCAAGCAGCTCGGTATTCAGTTCGTAGGTATGGGCGCAACCATCCTCTGGACAGCAGTTACGATTACAATTGCATTCCTTCTTATTAAGAAGATCTTCGGCCTTCGTGTATCAGAGGAAGAGGAAATTGTTGGTCTGGATTCATGCGAGCATGGTCTTCCATCTGCATATGCCGGCTTCAGTATTGTTGATGTATCAAATACAATGACAATGGATGTAAATGAAAATACAGATCTTGGTGTAGCTGATTATGATAAGGCTTCTGACACATTAAAGAATGCAGCAGTCAAGGTTGCGGAAGCTCCTGTTACAGCATCCCCAAGCGGTATCTACAAGGTAGTTATCATTGCAAAGCTTGCACGGTTTGAGATCTTAAAGAAAGCTTTAAATGACCTCGGTGTTACAGGTATGACAATGAATCAGGTTATGGGCTGTGGTATCCAGAAGGGTGCCGGCGAGATGTACCGTGGTGTTGAATTAGATGCAACCCTTCTTCCAAAGGTTAAGGTAGAAGTCGTAGTCAGCAAGATTCCTGTCAGTGCAGTTATTGAAGCTGCTAAGAAGGCTCTGTATACCGGACATATCGGTGATGGTAAGATCTTCGTATACAGCGTTGACAAGGTTGTTAAGGTTCGTACCGGTGAGGAAGACTTTGCAGCTTTACAGGATGTAGAGTAAATTACAAATAACTTATAATTATATAGAAGAAAGAGCCAGGCCGGTGAGCACCGGTCTGGCTTTTTCTTTTAAGTGTAGAAATGGAAATCAGATAGTTCACAAAATCTTCACACAAAATTAGCACTCACCTATTGACAGTGCTAATAAACGGTGCTATAACATAGATAAAGATAAGGAAAGGGATTAAGAAAGAAGATAAAAGAAAGAATCCCGGAACTTATAACATACAAATTCGACACTTCAGTTTCTCTGACAGTGCTAAACATACAAAAGTCTAAGTGCCTCAAGGTTCCATAAGGAGCTGAGATTTCCGACACTGGTTTGAAATTGAAAGGAGTAATGACTTATGTTAAGACCTAGTATTTTTGGAGAAAGTTTATTTGATGATTGGATGGATGATTTCCCATTCGGTAAGGAATTTGAAAAGGAAATGTTTCCAGAGAAAAGCCCGTTGTATGGCAAACATGCTAAGAACATGATGAAGACGGATGTCCGTGAAACAGATGACAGCTATGAAGTAGACATTGACCTTCCTGGATTTAAGAAGGATGAAGTAAATGTCAAACTGGAAGATGGCTACATCACTATTTCCGCTGAAAAAGGTCTGGATAAGGATGAGAAAGATAAGAAGACCGGTAAGTATATCAGACGTGAACGTTATGCCGGCAGCATGAGCAGAAGTTTCTATGTTGGTGACGGTATCAGTCAGAAGGATATACATGCAAAATATGAAAGTGGTATTCTTCGTCTGACCCTTCCAAAGAAAGCACCGGAAGCAATCGAAAAGGAGAACTTCATTGCCATCGAATAAAATGTGTTGATATCGAGCCGTGCGAATAAAAACATGACCCCTTATGTATATGTATACAGATATAAGAAAGGGAGTGTAGATTATGGATAAGAATCCAAAGCATCCATTGAAGAAAAAGAAAGCAGTTCAGAAGGTATGTGCAACAGCTAATCATAATGCACAGGAGGTTGAAGCTGCAGTACCAAAGTCAAAGAAACATACTTATTAGAGTGAATAAATCAACAAACAAAGAAAAGGTTCCCCGCATTTGCCTGTAGCCCGAAGAACTACAGGAGACAAGTGCGGGGGATTTTTTTGCTTTATAGGAACAGAAGTATCATCGGAAGAATTTCCATCGAAGGGCTTTGGTGACAAAATCAAAAAAATATACATGGAGAAGTGTAAAAAACCACAGTTATGTGATACTCTATAAACGGAGGTGGTTTTATGCAGAAACAAAAAGGAGCAAAAATAGGAGCATTTGTTTTCTTTTGCTTTGGCGTGATGATGCTTGCACTCGGAGTATGGGGCATAACAACCCTGTATGATCAGGGTGGAATCTTAACATGGGGGATCGTACTTGGATTCGGATTAATATTTGCATTGACAGGTGTTGTATTATTTATTAATTCGATGGAAAGTGTATCCAATCGGGTCAAACAATTACTGGGTTGCATTCTGGGAACTTTGGTATTCATGAGTTTTGGCTTTGTGGGCCTTTTTGCAAAAGGACTAGGTGTCATGAGACTTTTCCTTCTGTTTTTCGGGGGCATAGGAGTGCTGCTTCTGATCCAGGGAATTCGTAACTTTTTAAAAGGAGACAGCGGTGATGCAGACCAGAAATCCGGCAGGGTTCAATGGAGCGGCGGTGTCGGTGATAGAATTAATGGACAGGAAATGGACGGTGGATATCAGCCATATCAGACGCCGGAATATGGAAGTTATGACGGCGAATATAACGACCAGTCCGGATACAATAGTCAGTCCGGATACAACAGCCCGTATGGTGTGTATGGCAGTCAGCCGGCAGACATAATAATAGAAAATAGCGAGAAAACATCACCAGGGGCTACAGATACCGGGCAGAATTCACAATGGCAGCAGGGAACTCCGGGCACACCATTTTCAGGAGATGCTGGAAACAAGGTCTATACCAGTCAGGTGAATAGTGGTGGTACAGTATATGGAAGCGGTATGTCGCCTGAATTTGATCAGATGATGAATGGCATGGGTATGGATCCTGCACAGCGGGAGCAGGCAAGAAAGGTTGGTTCCGCAGTTCGGAAAGGCGCGAATATTTATGCCGGAGTCATATGTATTGTAGTCGGAGCCGGCTTTATATTAGTAAATGGCATTAGTGTGCTTAGCTTTATTTTTATGCTCATTCAGACGGCCAGCCTCACGATTGTTATGGGTTCTTTGTTTCCAACGGTAATGTCAGCAGCATTGTTGATCGTAGGGGTATTCATGATTGTTCGTGGTGTGAAGATCCTCCGGGAAAAATAAATAAATGATACTTATCTGAAAGACATACAAAATCACTTGCATAAGTGAAGCGACAGAGCAGATCGGTAGAAACAGTGTGCGATTTACATACAGGCAGGAGGACAAAAGGTGAATCAGATGGAGTTAACGATTTTGGATTTTATACAGGAGCATATGAGAAATGCATTTCTTGATGTAGTGATGCCATTTGTATCGACACTTGGAAATGCAGGGGTCATCTGGATCGCACTTACGATCGTGCTGTTGATCAGTAAGAAACACAGAAAGACAGGAATCCTGATGGCACTTGCACTGGTATTTGATGTTATACTTTGTAATGGCATATTGAAGAATGCGGTAGCAAGGACAAGACCCTTTGATGTAAATACAGCGATTTCCCTGTTAGTGAAGAAGCCGACAGATTATTCATTCCCATCCGGTCATACGGCAGCGTCCTTTGCAGCAGTAACTGCATTGTTTTTTGCAAAAGAGAAATACCGGTATCCGGCACTGGTGCTTGCGGTGCTGATCGCATTTTCCAGACTATACCTGTATGTGCATTACCCGACCGATATCTTAGGTGGTATTCTGGTTGGAATTCTGTGTGGCGTAATAGCATATCTGATCACAAAAAAGAAACTGAAGTTTAATTCATTGAATGAATAGAAAGGAAATGGGGACAGGCTATCGCCTGAATAAAGACGAATAAAGAATTAACAAAATTTAACAGTTATTTTCGTTTTCTTTTCATAGGAATGTAGTAGAATGGTGTAAAAGTTTTGATAACACAGACCAGAGAGGAAATCTTATGGACGATACAAATGCAAATCAGATCAATCCTTCGATCCGGGGACTGACAGAAAACGAAGTAAAGAAACGAATCGAAAAAGGGCTGACGAATCAGACCGATATATCGACGGATAAAACAACGAAAGAGATCATTCTGTCGAATACACTTACATACTTTAACTTAATATTTCTTATTATCACAGTATTATTGATCCTTGTTGGTTCCTTTCGGAACCTGACTTTTCTGCCGATCATCATAGGTAATACATTGATCGGTATCATACAGGAGCTGCGTGCGAAGAAGACACTGGAAAAAATGAATTTCTTAAATGCACCTCATGCAGATGTAGTCAGAGATGGGGTTTTACAGCAGATCCGTTCGGAAGAACTGGTAAAGGATGATGTCATTTTACTGACAGCCGGAAAGCAGATCTGTGCAGATGCGGTTGTTATCGATGGCAGCATTCAGGTAAATGAATCCCTCCTTACCGGTGAAGCGGACGAGGTAGAAAAGACGAGCGGCAGTTCTCTGTTATCCGGCAGCTTTGTGGTGTCCGGTGAATGTTATGCCAGACTGGAAAAGGTCGGAAATGAATCCTATATCTCAAAACTCAGCATGGAAGCAAAGACCATGGGAAGCGGTGAACAGTCCGAGATGATCCGGTCGATCAACCTGATCGTAAAATGGGTTGGTATCATCATTATACCGATCGGTATCATTCTGTTCTGGCAGAGCCATTTCGTAAATGATGACTCGATCCGGAAGAGTGTAACCTCGACGGTTGCAGCTATCCTTGGTATGATCCCGGAGGGGTTATATCTTCTTACTACGATCGCACTGGCACTCAGTACGATGAATCTGGCAAAACGAAAAGTCCTGCTGCATGATATGAAAAGTATCGAGACGTTGGCGCGTGTCGATGTGCTGTGCGTGGATAAGACCGGAACGATCACAGAACCGGTTATGAGTATCAAGGATGTATTCTTAAGTAAGGACAGCCGGAATCCGTTAAAGACGATAGACGAATTAAAGGGGCTGCTGATCGATTATACAGCAGCGTCACAGGATAATAACGCTACGATGGAGGCATTGAAGAAATATGCCGATGAGGCAGACGGTAGTGTCGGAAAACACAGAGTACCGCTTGATCGTCTGGCATTTTCATCCAGTTTGAAATACGGTAGTATTACATTTTCGGATGGCATCTATCTGCTTGGCGCACCGGAATTCATCATGCGAGATGATTATGCGTCAATCGAGAAAGAGATTCTTCCTTATGCCGAAAAGGGAGATCGTGTGCTGTTATTTGGAAGATATGAAGGAAGCAGTATTGCAAATGGATTATCTGACAGAGTAACACCGCTTGGCTTTGTGGCACTGGCAAATCCGATCCGTGAAAATGCGGTAAAGACTTTTGCATACTTTAAGAGTCAGGATGTAGCGATCAAGGTTATATCCGGTGATAATCCAAAGACGGTATCACAGATCGCAGTTCAGGCGGGTATTGACAACGCAGAAAGTTATGTGGATGCAACGACACTTGATACGGATACGAAGATTAAGAAAGCCGTACGAGAATATACGGTATTTGGCCGTGTGACGCCGAAGCAGAAGCAGAAGCTTGTGCAGGCACTTAAAAAGCAGGGGCATACCGTGGCCATGACAGGTGATGGTGTCAATGATATCCTTGCAATGAAGGATGCGGATTGCAGCGTGGCGATGGCATCTGGTAGTGAAGCTGCAACACAGGCAGCACAGGTCGTTTTGCTAGATTCAGATTTTGCACATATGCCGGATGTGGTATACGAAGGACGACGGGTTGTAAATAATGTACAGCGTTCCGCCAGCCTGTTCCTTGTTAAGAATATATTCTCACTGTTGATGTCGCTGTTCTCGGTTATCTTTATGATCACCTATCCGCTGGAACCGGCGCAGATCTCATTGGTCAGTATGTTTACGATCGGTGCTCCCGGATTTCTGTTGGCACTCGAACCGAACAGAGACAGGATCAAAGGACATTTCCTTACAAATGTTATGTTCAAAGCATTTCCGGGTGGTCTTACTGATGTAATTGCGGTTGGTGCGTTAGTAATCTGCGGTGAGGTATTTGCCCTGCCGGGAGAAAGCATCGGTACGATCGCAACAATGGTGCTTTGCGTTGTTGGCTTTATGATCCTGTTTAAGATCAGTGAGCCGTTAAACAAGATGAAATATGGTGTGATCGGACTGAACATCGTTGGATTTATATTCTCAGGATTTTTCCTGAAGAAGTTATTTGCATTGACCGATCTGTCAAATATCTGCGTACTGCTTATGGTGGTATTCGGATTCGCGGCAGAATCCCTGTTCCGCTACCTCACCCTGTTGGTGGAGAAGCTGCAGGAATACTATAAAAAGAAAAAGCCAAAGCTTAAAAAATATCTGGAGCTTAAATAGAGACAGGCAGCCTACAAAGCAGGGCTGCCTAATTTTTTTGAGGTCAGAAAAAATCCTTGACTTATATATAAGAGGTGTTTGTGCGTATTGACAACACATTTTATTTCCTATAAAATTAATGATACAGTACGTATCAAAAAGGAACATGGTAATGAACAAATCAGAGAAACAAAAAGCAAAAGAAAATGAACGACGACAGCGGATCCTGGATACTGCATTTCGAATCTTTGTAGAAAAGAAGATTGAAGCGGTAAGTATGGGCGAGATCGCAGAGGCGGTCGGTATCGGCAGGGCGACCTTATTCCGGTGTTATTCGAATAAGACAGAACTGGCGATCGCAGTCTGTATGGCACAGTGGAAATCATATCTGGATGAGCTCGATAGAAACAGACCGATTTCATCGGTTCAGGATATTCCGGCGATCGATCGATTCATATTCACGCTGGACAGTTATATTGAAATGTATCTGAACCATAAGGAACTGCTTCAGTACAATGATAACTTTAATCACTACGTCACACATGAGGGCGTAGATCCGGAACAGTTTGAGAATATTCATACGTCGGTGTATTCGGCTGATACCCGATTGCATATGATGTATGAGAAAGCAAAGGAAGATCATACCTTTCGCACGGATATACCGGAGGATGAATTTATCCGTGTGACCGTACATACGATGATGGCAGCATGTACCTACTACGCGGGAGGCTTTATATGGGGCGCAGAGGATAACAGGGATTATATGCCGGAGTTGATACGTTTAAAGGAAATGATCATAAACTATGCGACAGCATCCGTATAACAGGATGCAGGGGTACTAGGAATATAAGGGATACGTGCATGAATGAAAGGGAGGTAAATATGAGTAAATTAAAAACAAAGAGAAAAAAGCATTATCTGGCAGCCGCCATGCTTGCCATGCTTGCGGTTGCGACGCCGATAACGCTTTATGGGTCTGTGACAACGTATGCACAGACGGATGACGCGGCCGGGGCAGAATCTGGTGAAGATACTGGTGAAGTAACCAATGAAGAAACCGGATATCACTATCAGAAGACCGGTGAACCATTGGTGGAGGAAAAAGATAACAACGGAAATATATGGCGGATCTATGCAGCTGCAGAAAATACAGCAGATACGGAAGCTACGGCAGACACAGCAGATGCAGTGGATACAGAAGATACATCAGTGAAAAAATATATTGCTACGATCACATATGGAGGCGTAGATACAAACAGCAGCAGGGCTGGTGAGTTTAGTGTATTCTCAGGTTATGCAGACGTATTTGCCAAGTACAATATCGTGCAGGTAGAAGTTGGAGAAGGACTGACATATTTTAATGTATATAGTCCACCAGAAAATCTCCAGTATGAATATATCTATCTTCCAAGTACGATGCAGAAATTAACAACAGCACTGGTGCAGCAACAGAAGAAGCTGAAGGAGATCACGATTCCGGCATCTGTTACAGAATTCAATTCAGGTTCGTTCAATCATGGCATGTTCTATATGGATGAGTCACTGGAGAAGATTACATTTGAGGAAGGATGCAAGCTTACTTCATTTGGAAAGAATGTTCAATATTTACTTTACGGTTGTAAGTCTTTAAAAGAATTTACGGTTCCGGCTTCCATTGAAACGATACCGGAGAGGTGCTTTTATAATTCACAGTATCTTGAGACGATCCGGTTCGAAAAAGGCTCAAAGGTTGAAAGCATAGGAAAGGAAGCTTTTTATGCCTGTTACGCTTTGAAAGATGTTGAATTAGCGGAAGGACTTACAACGATCGGAGAATCAGCATTCCGAAATCTGGATCAGATGGAGAAGCTTGTGATTCCTGGTACAGTCACAACGATCGGTATATGTGCATTTTATGATTGTGACGGATTGCAGGAGATCGTAATTCCGGATTCCGTGACATCAATTGGAAAAGCAGCATTTGCATATTGCGGTAATGTTACCGATATACAACTTTCTGATCAGTTAGAGATGATTGAAGAGCAGGCTTTCATGGGATGCTCAAAGGTATCATCACTTCGGATTCCGGACAGTGTTAAGACAATTAAAGATGAAGCGTTCCGTTATATATATATAACCGAGCTGCCGTATATGCAGAACGTGACTACCATTGGAACCCGGGCATTTAGCATCAGTAATCTGCGAAGCCTTGAATATCCAAAATGCTTGACGGATTTTACAGCGACTTCATTGGATGGTGGCGGAAATGCAAAAATCAAGTACATAACATTTGAAGACGGATGTGCCTTGAATACCTTGCCGGAAGGCTTATTTTCTACATATAAAGAAAATAATACAAATCTGAAAGAACAACGTGAGATTAAGCTGCCTCTTTCTTTAAAAGAGTTAAATATGAATGTATTTTGTGGTTCATGGAACCGAACGATGGTAGAGATTCCGCACAAAGATAACGATTCTTTACAGTTAACTTTAACAGATTATGGAGATAAATCAAAAGAGACGATAGCGAATAGTTTAAAGAGCATGTACTATATGGTACATTCATTTGAGATTTACAGATGCCTGACGGAGACCTTTGGTGTGCCAAGAGATCACATCACTTTCCATGAGGAAAAGGTGGGCTGGAAGTTGACCGGTGTAAAGGATGGCATATATACCTATACGGCAGAATGTAGTACATGTGGAGAAGTCAGCAAGAGCCTGACCTATGATGAAAATGGATTTGCAACGGTGGATGGTTCCTATCAGCCGGCTGAGCAGGTCACGGCGGAGAATTGTAAGGCATTTGGATTAGACGAAAATTACATAGGATACTATGCAGTAAGCAATGCTGGACAGTTATACTGGTTTGCTGATTATGTAAATGGAAACGGAGATGATGCTACGGCACATCTGTCGGAGAATGTCGTTCTTTGCAATGATATTGAGATGAATGATACAAGTGAATGGGATGTATGGACAGATGAAACGACAAATGTGATCAACTGGCCATCTCTCGGATCTTATAATGTTAATTTTACGAAATATAACATTATATATCAGGGAGTTTTTGACGGAAATCATAAGACGATCCGGGGCTTGTATCGGAAAAATCCGGGATATGATAATCAGGGCGGACTGATCGGATATATCGGCAGATTGGGAGCTTTAAAGAATCTGACGATAGAGAAGTCTTATGTAACTGCATGTGCAGTATTTGCAGGGTTCAATAATGGATCCGTTACGAACTGTACAGCCGGAAGACTGCGCACAAAATATTGTGGGCATGGCGGTGCTGTTTTTGTATATAAGAATTATGGAATTATGGATGCCTGTGTGAATACAGCAGATGTAGAATGGATCGATAAACAGCGTGAAAATTGCTTTGGCATAGTAGATATGAATTATGGCATTGTAAAAAACTGTGTCAATCGTGGAGCAATCAATAATACCGGAGGACGCATTAGCGGAGATGTGGGAGGAATTTGTGATTGGAATAATGGCAAGATCCTGAACTGTTATAATGAAGCGCCAATTACATCAACCGGTCAGGCAGCCGGTATTGTAAGAGATAACAAGGGATATGTTGCTAACTGCTATAATAAAGGAGCACTTACAGGAACATATGTCGGAGGTATTGCAGCAGGAACCGGTGTGGCAGAAGGCGGTGATGTAATAATCGTAAATCCATCCATTGGGGGGTGGGAAGATACATCCGGCGGATCTTCAGATGATTCGGGAAGCGGTTCTGCGGAAGCGGAGGAATTGGTTCCGGTTTCTCTGTCACAGTATGGAATCTATTATTGTTATAATACAGGAGCTGTTACAGCTTCGGACAGTTGCGCCGGAGGTATTGCTGCTTATGCAATATGTAGTAAGGGTACGATCTACGGCTGTTATAATACAGGAGACGTTGAAGGTGGTTCCCATACCGGAGGAATTGTAGGAGGGGTAGAGAATGCTCTGATAAGAGACTGCTATAATTATTCCACGAATATAAAGACAACAAATGTTGCAACCAGCTTCCAGAATAATGAACCGCATGCATTTGCAGCGCCTATTGCAGGTTGTGTTTCATCTTATTTGGGAAATGCAGTGGTATCTGCCTGCTGTTATGTGGGAGATATTGATGTGGAAGCTTACGGATATTCCATGGATTTGAAGGGACATAAGGTGACATTTACTGATAATGAAGCTATGACAGTGAAAGATTTTGAATCCGGTAAGGCTGCCTGGAAGCTGCAGAATGGTATCAATGAAGATCTGAAGGCTTCCGGAGGAAAGCAGTTATTTGTATGGAAACAGATAATAAGCGGAGCAGAAATCGAACGATATCCGTATCTTGATTTAACAGAGGAAGAAACAAGTAGAAGCGTTATGCAGATGACCTTCCATTATACGACCGGTGGTAAAGATCTTGCAGGATATGGATATACGAATTACAACCATGCAGTTACCGAGACCCAGGCACCGACTGTAACAGGAAAGAATGATACGATTCATACATTCGACTGGTATGAAGATAAGGAACTTACGACCTTGTATGATTTCACGCATGTATTAACTACAGATAAGGATGTATATGCAGAAGCATATGACCTGTACACTCTGGAATTTAAATTGACGGAAGGTAGTTATGCATCGGCAAGCGTTGATAAGAAGAAAGTGAAAGAGCTTATCACCGAGACCGGTGAGACTGTTGTATTTACAGTAACACCGGATACAGGATGCATATTAGAAGGGGTAAGCTTAGAAGGCAAGACATTGACGCCGGATGAGGATGGCAATTATACGATATCCGATATCTCGGCAAATCATACGGTAGAGATTACAACAAAGGAAACAGAGGTTACATTTACCTACAAGGCCGGCGAGCATGGAACAGTAAAATGGGTAGGTGACGAGACCGGTTCCGGTGAATTGACAGAGACGATCAAGGCAGTAAGTGGAACGCCAAAGGGAGTTCTTCCGGTAGCAGATCTTGGCTGGCATTTCGTGAAGTGGGTTGACAGCAAGGAGGGTAGTCCGTCCTATTCCATAACCGGACTCTATCCAACTGCGGTAAACGGTGTTTTTGAGGGCGAGACCTACACAGCAATCTTTGAAAAGAATATAGAGACCTATGCGATCTCCGGAACTGTTCGCGATCCGGAAGGCAATCCTGTGCCGGGTGTAACAGTTAAATTAAAAGGAAACGATGATACAAAAAAGACGACATCAGCAGAAGATGGCTCTTATCGGTTCGAGAAATTAGAAGAGGCAGAATATCAGTTAGCAGCCATAAAGTACTATGAGAATAACTGGAAGGCAGAGAGTGAAACAGTCGGTGTCAGATTAGAGGAATCGGATGTAACCGGTCGGGATCTTAAGCTTTCGATGAACAGAGCGACAAATACGAAACCTGACGGAATCATCGAGTATTACAGAGTTACTCTTACAGAGAATGCGCGGGACTACCTGGAAGAGACAGGTGGCGACGTAGTTGAAGATTCAGACTATACATTATCGGCAAGAGATAGATATAGCAATGCCCATGCGGTTGTCTATGTGTACGAAGCGGTGAGGGGATTTGATGGCAACTATTATAAACTGTCTGATGAAGTGGCAGAGGCACTTAAGACAGATGGCAGATGCTATACCATTAAGAACATTGGAAAAGACTACATCATAGATGTGAAAGCAGAAGATGTGATCCCGAACCGGTATGAGGTTACGATCCCATCCGGTGGGGATGATTATACGATCCTTCCGGAGAAAGAGGGAGAAACGATCAGTTATGGCGAGGATTATTCCTTTACAGTTAAGGCTGCAGCCGGTCGATGTGTTCTTGTATCTGCAAATGGCACAAGGATAGAATTTGCAGATGGAAAGTATACGATCAAAAATGTGACAAAACCACAGAAGATCGTGGTTGAATTTGCGGATCAACATACCTGTGGAGAATGGAAGGTTGTTACACCTGCTACCTATGATGCGGCAGGAGAAGAAACAAGAACCTGTTCTGTATGTGGAGCGGTTGAGATAAGAGAGCTGGCGCAGCTTATCTGTGATCATGAGGCAAAACGTCTGATAACAGATAAGGAAGCAACCTGTACGATGGCAGGAAGCGGACATTATGTTTGTGATACCTGTGGAAAGACGGTGCAGGAGAATGTCAGTATAGCAGCAAAGGGTCATATCTGGACTGCATGGACAGTGACAGTGAAGCCGACTACCTCAAAGGCAGGGGAAGAAAGCAGAACCTGTTCCGTATGTAAACAGACAGAGAAACATCAGGTTAGTAAGTTAAGCCAGAAGAAGTATAAGATTACATATAAGTTAAATAAGGGTAAGAATAACAAGAAGAATCCGAAGACCTATACATCAGCGAAGAAGGTTGTATTAAAGAAACCGACCCGGAAGGGATATGCATTCAAGGGCTGGTATACAGATCGTAAATGCACGAAGAAAATCACTTCGATCAAGAAAGGTTCAAAGAAAAATTATACCATATATGCGAAGTGGTCGAAGGTAAAGGTGAAGAAGACAACCGGACTTAAGGTTATGAATACGAAGGGCAAGAATCTGGTTGTGAGGTATTCAAAGGTATCCGGGGCAAAGGGATATCAGATCACATATGCGACCAATTCTAAGTTCACCAAGGGTAAAAAGGTTGTCAATACAACGAAGAGAACGAAGACCATACAGAAGCTGAAAAAAGGAAAGACCTATTATGTACGGGTTCGTGCATATAAGAAGGATTCCACAGGCAGGAAGGTATATGGTAAGTACAGCACAGTAAAGAAGATCAAGATAACAAAATAATATATTGCGAAGTGAAATGGTTGTTTTGTTAGACAAGGCAGAGTTAATTGCAGCAGCAGGTATATTCCCGGATATATTTATTGTATGGTCAATTGATTGTAAAGGAGCATGATTAAGAATGCAATCAGGGGCAGGATAAAAAGTTTGCTTTTTATCCTGCCCCTGAATCTGATTATTCATTCTATTTGTCAGCATCGATTACTGTTTGAATCTGTTTCATAAGAGTGTCATAGTTATTCTGGTCATCTATACCGCCGAGCATAGGATCTCCGACAATATTACCATTTCTGTCGACAAGTATGGTTGTAGGAAATGCCATGATGTCGGAGGCATATTTACCTGCGTTTGAATCAGAGTCAATGGAAATATTGCGGTATTTGGCACCCTGACTGTCAAGAATGGCTGCAGCTTCTTTGATAGCATCTTCGTTTCCGTCAAAGGTCTCTGTGTTGATACCTACTACTTCGCCTCCCATCGATTTGATGGCATCGTTTAATTCATTAAGCTTGGACAATTCGGCGACACAAGGCTTGCAGCCGGTAAACCAGAAATTAACGACGGTTACCGCATTATTGGAAAACAGGCTTTCATCAACAGAATTACCATCAAAATCCTTACCGGAGAAACTCTTGAAAGGGGAGGTTTCTTCGGAACTGTCTTTCTGGTCAGTGCTTTCTGATCCTGTATTTTTATTTTCGATTTCGGATATCTGTTCTTCAATCTGTCTGATAGTTTCAATATCATCGGTAAGCGTTTTCAGTTCATCATCCGTAAAGGCTTCCTTGTTTGATTCTACGGTGCCGGCCAGATAATCTGCATAATTGCCGCTCGGATCAGCGTTGCTTTTATTCATCATGCCGAATGCCTTGTTCCATACATCTGCATGATCTGCAAAGATCTGGTTCTCCTGCTGATATAGATCATCCAGCTTTGTGTTGGAATTGTCCACAGCTTCAGTGGTGGATTCTGTCCGGACTTTTTGTGAATTTTCAGTGGTGGAAGCTCCTGATCCGTTACATGCTGTGAGAGATAATGCTGCACAGAGAGTGATAATAGATAGTAATGTTCTTTTTGTTTTCATAAATAATTGCTCCTTTAAATAATAGTAGTGTGGCTAATTGTTACTTGTTGATTTTGGATGATTGCAGATGTCCTTTGGGGAACATGGCTTTCCCATAAACTGGTAGTGGATTGCGTCTTTTGGACAGGCCTTTATACAGGCTCCGCATCGTATGCATTCAGGATGATTCGGAGTCTTACAGACATCGACGTCCATTTTGCATACCTTTGAACATTGGTTACATCCGACACATTTGCTGCTTTCAACCTTGATATTCATAAGGCTGACCTTGTTAAATAATGAATAGATTGCTCCAAGAGGACAAATCCATTTGCAGAAAGGTCTGTAGAACAAAATACTCAGTATAATAACCGTAATTAAAATAAGGCACTTAAAAGAAAAAAGCTTTCCGAGAGCAGACCGTATAGCGGTATTTCCAAGTGAAAGTGGTATAGCTCCCTCTAAAACACCCTGTGGGCAAATATACTTACAGAAGAACGGATCACCCATTCCTATGGAGTTCGTTACAAGCATCGGCAGAAGTATAACGAAAACGATCAGGATGATATATTTCAGGTATCTTAACGGTTTCAGTCTGGCTGTGGAAAATTTTTTCCCCGGTATTTTATGAAGCAGATCCTGAAACCATCCAAATGGGCACAAAAAACCACATATAAATCTTCCGAGGATCACACCGAGTAAAATGAAAAAACCAGTTATGTAGTACGAAAACTTAAATTTGAATGAGCCGACAACCGCTTGGAATGCCCCGATAGGACAGGCTCCGGTAGCAGCAGGACAGGAATAACAGTTTAATCCCGGCACGCATATTGTTTTCGCTTTGCCCTGATAGATTTTACCTTTAAATAAATTGGAAATATGAATATTGGTAAGCAGGGTGGCGGCTGCCTGTATCCACCCGCGCATTCTGGCTGTTTTTTTTGATAATGATCTCTTAATTTTATCCAATTCCGACACACTCCAGACATAATTTTACTGCTTTTCCGAGCACGGTGGCTGCTTCACCTCTGACAGCGCCATAGCTGATCATGGCTATTCCTGTGATGAGCAAAATGATCTGAGATATTTTTCTGCATTTCAAGATATTGTAGTTCCTTTCATTTGTTGTGTTTGTTGACCAACTGACCTGGGTATTATACAATAGCTGATGTAAAATTTTTGTTAAGAAACAGGTGAAAGATTTTTGAGATTATTAATAGTTGAAGATGAGAAACAAATATGTGATATGGTTGCGAAAAGCCTGTATGGTGTTGGGTATGAAGTGGATACCTGTTATGATGGGGAAGAAGCTCTTGAATGTATCCTTACGGAGGATTATGATCTGATCGTTTTGGATCTGAATCTGCCCGGTATGGATGGAATGGAAATCTTAAGAGAACTCAGACGGGAAAATGAGGAGACAAAGGTTATTATATTATCTGCAAGAGGACAGATTGCGGATAAGGTTGAGGGACTGGATGCAGGTGCAAATGATTATATGGAAAAACCATTTCATATAAAGGAACTTGAAGCACGTATCAGAAGTCTGACAAGAAGAAAATTTGTGCAGAAGGATGTATGTCTGGAAAGCGGCGGGATAAGCTTTGATACGATAAAACGTGAGGCATATGCAAAAGGGAAAAAGGTTTCCCTTACAAGAAAAGAAAATGGTATTTTAGAATATCTGCTTCTCAATCTGGGAAGACCGGTAAGTCAGGAAGAATTGATGGAGCATGTCTGGGATGCATCCGTGGACAGCTTTAGTGGAGCAATCAGAGTACATATGTCTTCGCTTAGAAGAAAGCTTAAGGCAGTGCTCGGATATGATCCGATTTTGAACAAGGTGGGAGAAGGGTATAAAATACGGGAGGAGGCCGACAGATGAAAAAAATGTCGCTACAGTGGAGGCTTACATGTATAATTACATTATATATTGCGCTTATATGTGGATGTCTGACTATGCTTATTTATAAAAACGGTGTGTACTATATTGATTCTCTGCAAGAGACTGTTGATGCCAGGGGAGATGATAACGGAAGCTCTTCGGATGAAATATATATCAGCATTCCGGAGGATAACTGGGATGATTTTGCAAATGATTTTTCCGTTCAGGTGTACAATAACAAGGCAGACTACAAAAAAAACAGCCTGATAATTTCAGCCTTGCTGGCGCTTCTGGGTGGTGTAGCTACGTATTTTATTAGTGGACATGCCCTAAAGCCGATTGGTAAGTTTTCTGATAAGATTGAAGAGGTACAGGCACAAAATCTGGCAGATTCACGAATAGAAGAAAACAATGTTAAAGAACTGAACCAACTGAGTGTTTCGTATAACAAGATGCTTGAACGTCTCTCGGATGCATTTGATATACAGAGACAATTTACCGCAAATGCGGCACATGAGCTTCGAACCCCATTATCTTTAATGCAGATACAGCTTGATTCATATAATTCCAATCCGCATCCGGGCAATGATGCAGATACCGAGCAAACGATAAAGATGGTTACGGAACAGAATGACAGACTCGGTAAAATGGTAAAAACCCTTCTGGATATGAGCGAGCTTCAAACTGTGGGGAGAGACGATGTAATAATGGTCAATGCTCTTGTTGATGAAGTATTGGCGGATCTGGAACCGCTTGCACAGGAAAAAAATATAAAACTTATTGGAAAATGCACGGATATAAGGATGATCGGAAGTGATATCCTTATTTACAGGATGGTATACAATCTTGTTGAGAATGCTATAAAATATAATCATTCTGGGGGACGGGTTACAGTGACCGCATATCAAAAGGAAAAACATATTTACCTGTCAATAGAGGATACCGGAAATGGAATCCCGGAGGAACTCAGGCAGCGTGTGTTTGAACCGTTCTTTCGTGTGGATAAATCCAGAAGCCGGGAACTTGGTGGTGTCGGACTTGGACTTGCACTTGTTCATGAAATCGTAAGTGCGCATGATGGGACAATTACAGTCCGGTCTAATCCATCCGGAGGTACGATTTTTGATGTGAGTTTTACCCAGTGATCATTCCTGAAATGTGTGTGAAAAAATAAAAAAATAATTAGCACTCACCTCTTGACAGTGCTAACAAAAAGTGTTATGTTAACTACTGTAATGAAAGTGTATCTTGAATTACAGTAGTTTTTATATGTCAGGAGGTAAATGATTATGGATATGGACAAATATACAAGAAAGTCGCTTGAAGTAATAGAAAAAGCGAAAGATAAAGCCCTGGAATATGATAATCAGGAGCTTGCACAGATTCATTTACTTGCAGGATTGCTTGAGATAGACGAAAGCCTTATTTCGAAGATTTTTGAAAAACTCGATATAGATGTAACAGCAGCGGTAAATAGGGTGGAAGATAAGCTTGCATCACTGCCAAAAGTAAGTGGCGGAAATCTGTATGCCGGAAATAATTTTTCAAAGGCGCTCATTCAGGCTGAAAAGGAAGCAAAGCAGATGGGAGACAGCTTTGTATCGGTTGAGCATCTGTTCCTTGGACTGATCGAAAAAGCCGATTCCGATGTGAAGCCATTGCTTAAAACATGGGCGATCGATCGGAACACATTTTTAAAGGCTCTGGCAGATATCAGAGGAAATAAAAAGGTAGACAGTGAGAATCCGGAAGATTCCTATGAAGCAATGGAGAAGTTCGGATACGATCTGGTGGAACGGGCAAGAGAGCAGAAGATCGATCCGGTTATCGGACGAGATGCTGAGATACGAAACGTGATCCGGATCCTTTCCCGTAAGACCAAGAATAACCCGGTTCTGATCGGTGAACCTGGTGTAGGTAAGACAGCGGTTGCAGAAGGCCTGGCACAGCGTATTGTCAGAGGTGATGTGCCGGAAGGCTTGAAGAATAAGAAGATATTCGCACTGGATATGGGTGCGCTGGTTGCCGGTGCCAAGTATCGTGGTGAATTTGAGGAACGTCTGAAGACAGTTCTGGATGAAGTAAAGAAATCAGAAGGTGAGATAATCCTCTTTATTGATGAGCTGCATACGATTGTTGGAGCCGGTAAGACAGATGGCGCAATGGATGCAGGCAATATGTTAAAGCCTATGCTTGCCCGTGGCGAACTGCATTGTATCGGTGCAACGACACTTGACGAATACAGACAGTACATTGAAAAGGATGCCGCTCTGGAACGTCGTTTCCAACCGGTACAGATCGATGAGCCGACGGTAGAAGATACGATCTCCATTCTTCGTGGTATCAAGGAAAGATATGAGGTGTTCCATGGAGTTAAGATCTCGGATGGTGCATTGGTAAGTGCAGCGGTACTTTCCAATCGGTACATTACAGATCGTTTCCTTCCGGATAAAGCGATCGACCTTGTCGATGAAGCCTGTGCGATGATCAAGACGGAGTTGGATTCCATGCCGGCCGAAGTCGATGAGATCACAAGAAAAATCATGCAGCTTGAGATCGAGGAAGCCGCACTGAAGAAAGAGGAAGACCACCTGAGCAAGCAGAGACTGGCGGATATACAGTTAGAGCTTGCAGAGTTAAAGGATAAAGCAAATAATCTGAAAGCCAAATGGGAGAATGAAAAGGCAGGCGTTGAGAAGATCCGTAACCTGAAAGAGGAGATCGAGAAGATCAAGAATGATATTCAGGTTGCCCAGAGAAATTACGATCTGAACAAAGCAGCCGAATTGCAGTATGGCAAACTTCCGGCAGCTCAGAAAGAGCTGGAACTGGCAGAGCAGTCCGCATCGGAGAAAGAACGAAAGCTGGTACATGAGGTCGTATCAGAAGAAGAAATTTCGGAGATTGTATCCAAGTGGACCGGTATTCCGGTAGCCAAACTGACGGCGAGTGAAAAGAGTAAGACACTGAATCTTGCAGATGAACTTCATAAGAGGGTTGTCGGTCAGGATGAAGCTGTTGAATATGTCAGCGATGCGATCATCCGTTCCAAAGCAGGAATCAAGGATCCAAGCAAGCCAATCGGCTCATTCCTGTTCCTTGGACCAACCGGTGTAGGTAAGACAGAGCTTGCAAAGACACTGGCAGAAGCTTTATTTGATAATGAACAGAACATGGTTCGTATCGATATGAGTGAATATATGGAGAAATACAGTGTATCCAGACTGATCGGAGCGCCTCCTGGATATGTAGGCTACGATGAAGGCGGACAGCTTACCGAGGCAGTTCGTAGGAAACCATATTCGGTTGTCTTATTCGATGAAGTTGAGAAGGCACATCCGGATGTATTCAATGTATTATTACAGGTATTGGATGATGGACGTATCACGGACTCACAGGGTAGAACGGTAGACTTTAAGAATACGATCATCATTATGACATCGAATATCGGTGGTGTGGATATCGCAGAAGGCGGTGGCGAGATTACTGATGAGATACGGGAGACAGTTATGAATAAACTGAAACAGCACTTCCGTCCGGAGTTCCTGAACCGTATCGATGAGACGATCATCTTTAAGTCATTAAGCAAAGAGAACATCGGCAGTATCGTTGATCTTATGGTCAAGGATCTGAACAAACGTCTGGCCGGACAGGAGATTACGATCAAGCTTACAGATGAGGCCAAGAGTGCGATCATCGATCAGGGCTATGATCCGGTCTATGGTGCAAGACCATTGAAGCGTTTTATTCAGAAGAATGTCGAGACGCTGGTTGCCCGTATGATCCTTGCAGGTGAAGTGTCCACCCAGTCAGCGATCATCATTGACTATGACGGTCAGAAATTGACAGCGAGAAATGAGAAGTAGTAATATAAACAGGTAGTAAATGCCTGGTAACAACTAAAATAAGCATGATAAAAGGGATTGGCATTGAAAATATTTTTCGGTGTCAGTCCCTTTAATCTTATTTTAATGATGGTATGCCATTGTATATTAGGATAGGGAGGTTGTGTCCATGCGCATTTTGGTTGTTGAAGATGAATTGGATCTGAATCATATAATATGTAATAAACTGACAAAAGAAGGCTACAATGTAGATGCCTGTTTTGACGGACAGGCAGCACTTGATTATCTGGAGACAGCAAGTTACGATGGAGTTATAATGGATATTATGATTCCGAAGAAAGATGGTATGTCGGTTTTAAAAACAATCCGGGCAGAAGGAATACAGGTTCCGGTGCTTTTTTTGACTGCAAAGTCCGAAACGCAGGATATTGTCAGGGGACTGGATGCAGGAGCCAGTGACTATATGACAAAACCGTTTGAGTTTTCGGAATTGCTCGCAAGGTTAAGGGTAATGCTTCGTACTGTACATATAAGTAATGACAGCATTTTGAATTATGGGTCATTACAGATTGATACAAATAATCACCGGGTTGTCCGGGATGGTGTGACTGTCGATCTTACAGTCCGGGAATATGCAATCCTGGAATATCTGGTGCGAAACAAGAACATTGTTGTCACAAGAGAACAGATTCGTGCAAATATATGGAGCATTGATGATGATATCAATTCAAATGTAGTTGATGTATATATTCGATATCTTCGCAGAAAAATCGATGATCCATTTGAGGAAAAACTGATACATACGATCCGGGGAGTAGGTTATAGACTGGAATGTTAAAAAGGAAAATCTCATTTATTAATTTTACTGTTATTGTTTGTGGACTTATCATTGCAGCAGGAACGATATGTCTTTTATTGATGCAGAAGAATCTGATCACAGAGGATACTAAATATCTGGCTTATACAGAACTGGCGCAGGAAGTGAAACGTGCAAAAAAAAATATAGGATTTGATGAGAGTGAGAATCCGTATATAAAAAGCGATTTTTACGATCTGGAAGAGAAAGATACTTATAACGAAAATGTATATGTGTTTTTACAGTCAAGAGACGGAAGTTTTCTTGATGGCAGAATGCCGGATGATTTCAGAACCGGGCTTGATATCGGATTACAGAGTCTTACAAAAGTAACCTTTCAGGGAGAGCGTTATTACGTAGCAACCAGACGTGGAAAAATGAAGAATGGAACGGAGGATGACAGTTTTTATCTGGTATGTGCTATGATATCGGAACAGGCGGTGAAAGACAATTATCGCGAACTGTGGCATCAGTCATATTTGGTGATAGGAGTTGTTGGCGCATTTTTTATTTTATTTGCCCTTTTATTAAGATATCTGATCGCTGTACCAATGAGACAGTTGAATGAATCGATAAAAAAGAGCGGGGAGAATCTGGATTTTACGGATAGTCTGGAATATAAAGGATGTTTTAAAGAACTTCAGATGTTAACAGATGCAAATAATCATTTGTACCAGAGAGTGCAGCAGGAGTTGGAACGTCAGGAAGAATTTAATGCGAATGTATCCCATGAACTTCGTACGCCTATTGCTGTTATGCATGCACAATGCCAGGTGTCGAGAGAGGTGGCAGAAAAGAAGCAGGATAAAGAAGCAATAAAAAGTATAGAGGTATTTGAGCGACAGACAAACCGTATGAAGAATCTGGTTGATCAATTGCTTCAGATGACTGCAATAGATAGAAAGGGGACAACATTCAGTATAGAAGATATTGATGTTCGGGATGTAATTGAATCTGCATGTGATGATATAGCATATATTGATACGAAACACATTACATTTGAATATTCCCTTCAGCCGACTATCATACAGGCAAATATGAATCTTATCTATATTGTTATAAATAACTTGCTTTCAAATGCTGTAAAGTATAGCAATGAAGGAGCTAAAATCTATGTGTCCTGTGGAGAGAAAGACGGAAAGTCGTATATTCGTATTCAGGATGAAGGCTGTGGAATAGAGAAAGAAAATATATCCAAAATATTTGAAAGCTTTTATCGAGAAAAAAAAGATCGTAATGCGGAAGGCTTTGGTCTGGGACTTTCACAGGCAATGAAGATTGCTGAGTTATATGGGGGAGGGATTTATGTTGAAAGTACAAAGAATAAAGGAAGTATTTTCACATTTTTTATTCCAAAACCTTAAAAATAAATAGAAGAATGTCGAATTTTTAATAGAGCTTTAATATTGGATTTTTATAATCCGATATTAGGGTTCTTTTTTTTATGTAGAAAGAACAATATATCGAGTAGGACTTGCTTGGAGGATTATATGAGAAATTATAAACGATTGATTCATTTGTTACTTGGACCGGTTCTATTCCTGTTGGCATGCTTTCTTTTACCGCATTCAGTTCTGCCGACATTTGCAGAACGGGCAGCAGTTGGAACGGTATTCTGGATGGCATACTGGTGGGTAACAGGTCCGGTAGATTATGCAGTAACGGCGTTTTTGCCGATTGCGATCAATGCAGTAGTTCCTATGGCGGAGATGAAGGTCATAATATCGAATTATGCGGACGAAACGATTCTGCTGCTGCTTGGAGCTTCGATCATAACAGTATTATGGGAAAATACAGGACTGGACAAACGAATTGCGATCACGTTTCTGCGTCTGATCGGAAACAGTCTTAGAATGCAGCTTGTGTTCTGGTTTGCGTTGTCAATGGTATTATCTGCGGTGCTTCCGAATGCAGTAGTATGCGCAACGATCACGCCGATCGCAGTTTCTATGCTGAAATATATTGGAATGGATGACGTGAAAAACAGCAAGACGGCATCGAAGATCCTGCTGACGATCGCTTATGCGACAGGACTTGGTGGTCTGGCATCTCCACTTGGTGGGGCTATGAATCTGGTAACGGTGGAATATATCCAGCAGTTGACCGGAAAAGAATATATGTATTCCTCCTGGGTTATCCGGTTCCTTCCGGTTATGCTGATTTTAATGCTGATCAATGTAGTATTTATTCTTCGTGATGTAAAGAAGACAGATCTGTTAGGTGGTTCCAGTGAATATTTTGCGGAACAGTACCGGAAGCTTCCAAAGATGAGCTTTGAAGAAAAATCCGCACTTGTGCTGTTTGTAGTGGCAACAGGTCTGGCATTTACCAGACAGCTTTATCAGGATATATTGCCGGGATTAAAGCCTGCATATGTATTTATCATCTGTGCGATCATCGCCTTTCTTTTTACAAATAAAGAGGGAAAACGGATCATGGTCTGGAAACAGGTGCAGGGAAAGATCGTCTGGGATCTGATGTATATATTTGCCGGAGGTCTGGCACTTGGAAGCCTGATCAATGCAACAGGTGTTGCAAAAGCACTTGGAGAAGTGATTTCTTCCCTTGATATGAAGGGTGGTTTTGTAACGATCCTGATCATTCTGACTGCAACACTACTGTTGTCGGATGTGACCTCAAATACAGCTACGGCAGCGGTTGCGATTCCACTTGTGATCTCAATCACACAGGGATGTGGGCTGAATCCGATTCCGTATATATACGTAGCATCCATTGGTGTGAACCTGTCTTATATGCTGCCAACGTCGATTCGTGCGATTCCGGTGGGATATGGACTGGAACCAAAGTATATGTTCCGGGAAGGCTGGAAGATTTCCCTTATCATTATTCTTGTAATGTCGATCATTTGCACATTGCTGTTAAAATACTGGAGCACATTCAGTACGGTGTAAAAAAAGCCATACAGAAACGGGCGTGAAACAAAGAGAAAGAAATGGAGAGAAGGCATGTCTGTCGTATCATACATATTTATAGTATTCTTAGCAGTTACAGTTTTGATATATTATATAGTACCAAAGAAAATCCAGTGGTGGGTGCTCCTTGCCGCAAGTGTGGTTTTCTATGCTTATAGTGGGATTGATGATCTCCTGATCGTAGTTGGAACCGCATTTCTGGTATATCCGTTGACAATGTTGATGGAGAAAAATCTGGAGGAACAGGACCGGCTGCTTCTGGATGCAGATAAGAGAACTGCAAGAAAGATAAAAACAGCACAGAAAAAGAAACGAAAGAAATATCTGGTGCTAGCATTGCTGATCGTAATAGGTGCGCTTATTGTATTCAAGGTGACAGGATTTGCCATCGAGAACATCAAACGTTTTCTTCCATACGAAGCGATACAGCGGATTCCGGACTGGCATTTCCCTGCACCGCTTGGAGTTTCTTTTTATTCCTTTATGATGATCTCTTATCTGGTTGATGTCTATAACGGAAGGATCCATGCACAGAAGAATTTTCTGAAATATCTGTCGTATGTATTATATTTTCCACATATTACGCAGGGACCGATTGCGCGATATGAACTGGTTGCGCATCAACTATGGGAAAAGCATAAGTTTGATTATGATACGGTGATAAAAGGTACATGGTTGATTCTGTGGGGAGCACTTAAGAAAATGGTGATGGCAGACCGTATCAGTCCATTTGTGACAGAAGTATTTAAACATTCTGATCAGTATGAAGGTATGATCTTCTTTCTGGCGGCGGTTATGTACTCCATCCAGATTTACTGTGATTTCTCCGGATGCATGGATATCGTACGTGGCGCATCGGAGTGCTTTGGCATTACGCTTGGAGAAAATTTCAGGCGGCCATATTTTTCCCAGACGTTGCCGGAGTTCTGGAGAAGATGGCATATTTCACTCGGAGCGTTCTTCAGAGAATATGTATTCTATCCGGTATCGACTTCAAAGATCCTGTTGAAATGGAATACCAAGGTGCGGAAATATCTGGGAAATACCATAGGAACCGGATTTGCCTCTTGTGTACCGATCCTGTGCGTATGGATCCTGACCGGACTCTGGCATGGGGCAAAGTGGAATTATATCGGCTGGGGATTGTTTCACGGAATCCTGATCTGCTTATCGACATTATTTGAGCAGCCGGTCGCTAAATTAACAGAGAAACTGAATATACGGACAAACTGTATAAGCTGGAATATATTCCGGATGCTTCGGACATTTTTATTATGTGTGATCGGACGTATCATTTTTATGGGAAAGGGAATCCGTGCGAGTTTTCAAATGATTACATCCTGTATAGTAGATTACAGAAAAATTTATGATCTGGTAAATGATTTTTCTATATCTCAGCGGGAGTGGGGAGTAATCTTTATCGGTGTACTGATTTTGTTATGTGTATCAATTGCACAGGAGATTCGGGAGCAAATAGGAATAAAGGAAGATATCAGAGACTGGCTGCTGCGTCAGAATCTTTGGCTGCGATGGACGGTTCTTATTGCCGGTATTTTATGCGTGCTGATATTTGGAGTATATGGAACCGGCAGCCAGATTGTATTTATATATGAGCAATTCTAAAAGGAGCTAAAATGAAATTAATAAACACAAAAGGATTTCAGATTATAAAGAAAATAATATCTGTTATAATATTTTTCGTTATATTAGTATATTTGGTTTCTAAGACTGGTCAGTTTGCAAGACCGGATGATAATGATACAGATATGTGGGCAACATATTATGCGGAAGATAAAAATACTATTGATGTGATCATGATTGGTTCAAGTGCCTTGTATCGTTATTGGATAGCTCCGCAGGCATATGAAGAACAGGGGTTTACGTCCACGGTTATAGGAAGTGCCAGTCAGGATATCTGTCAGATACCATATATTATGGAGGAAGCAGTCAAAAGTCAGGATGCAGATTTGATCGTGGTAGAGCTTAGAAATATAGTAGCGAGAGATCAGTATGATGCGATTAGTCCGGAAGAACAGAAATATCGATTTGAGGTTGTAACATCCGGAATGAATCCGTCAATTACACGTTTAAAAATGATCAATGATTTATATGATGAAGATTTGATAAGTAAGATGGAAATGATGTTCTCGGTATTAAAGTATCATAATAATTTAATGGAATACGACAGAGACTATTTGATCGAGCGATTAAAAAATGAACCGGTTTCAGACAAATATGTAAATGTAAGAGCAGATGTAAAAGCAAAGAAAAAACTGGTATATGAGTCAGATGATGATACGATATTATCGGAGAAATCTAAAACTTATATAGATGCAATTGAGGACAAGGCAAAAGAGCTGGATAAAAAGGTGCTTTTAATATTTACCCCATATAAACCACGCAAAGATCAGATCGTTGAACAAAAGCAGATCGGTGAATACTGTAAGAAACAGGGATATGATTATTTGGATATGAATCTTTATGTGGATGATATAGGGATAGACTACTCTACAGATTTGTATAATGGCAAACATACCAATGTTGCAGGCTCACAGAAGGTAACATCATATTTGGCGAAATATATGAAACAACAATATGGACTGAGCGCTGATTTAGATAAGGAACAAAGATCTGAATGGCAGCATGCCTGTGAACTATGGCACGAAGAGAGAACTACACTTATGCAGAAATGGGAAGATAATATTGCAAAGGAGAAATAATACAGAAATGGAAACAGTGCTTCATTATATAAAAAAATATTCGGAGACACAGCCGGATACACCGGCTGTCTGTGAGTTAAAAAAATATCTGACATATTCGGAGTATTGGACAGCGATCAGAAAGATGGCAAATGTGCTGGTTCGAAATGGTATAAAAAAGGACGCACATGTTATTTTGCGATGTACTCAGGATATTAATTATATGGTTTTGTTTTCGGCTTTGCAATATATACAGGCACTTGTGATTCCTGTAGAGCGATCCACTTCACCGGAGCGTATACAGGAGATTCGGGATAAGGTGGATGCAGAATGGCTGATCTCAAATAGAGAGTCAGAGGGAATGTGCTGGTTATCCACAAAGAAGCTGGTGGAGCAGATGAAAAGTGCAGAAGAACTGGAATATCCACTTCCGAATTCAGATACATGGTCAATGTTGTTATTCACGACTGGTACGACTGGGAACTCAAAAGGTGTTGTCATGTATCATAAGAATGACGTTGCTATCGCCGGAAATGTCATGGAAGGAACACAGATGAAACCGGGAAATGTGGAGATCATACCGATGCCGCTTAATCATTCCTTTGGCATAAGACGGTATCAGTCGGATATGATTAATGGAGGAACCGTTTGTCTGATGAATGGCATGGCGCTGATCGGCAATCTCTGGAAGATGCTCGAGCAGTATCATGCAACATCTATGGCGATTTCTCCGGCAACGCTCGGAATGATCTTTCACCTGTCAGGTGACAGGATCTCCGAATATGCGGATCAGATTGATTATATACAGGTGGGGTCAGCACCACTTCCGGAAACAGATAAGGAAAAACTACTCCGGTATCTTCCGAATACAAGACTCTATAATTTTTATGGATCATCAGAAGCCGGCTGTTCATGTATTCTGGAATTTAGCCGACAGAATAAGAATGGTTGTATCGGATATCCGACCGTCAATTCTCTGGTGCGGTTTATAGATGGAGAAGGAAATGTTATAGAGAATGGATCCGAGAAACAGCCTGCTTTACTGGGTTGGGGTGGTACGATTGTTATGGAGGGCTATTACAATGATCCGGAGCTTACTGCGAAAACGGTAGTGGATGGTTATGTTATGACAAATGATCTTGGCTATATGGATGAAGATGGCAGTATTATTCTGGTTGGACGGGCAGATGATGTTATCAACTATGGCGGAAGCAAGATCTCGCCGGCAGAGGTAGAAGCTGTTGCGATCCGGTATCCGGGTGTGGCAGATTGTGCCTACAGTTCCGTTCATGATCCGATTACCGGAGAATTACCGGTTATGCTGATTGTACAAGAGAATGGTTTTGACGAAGCTGCATTCTTGATCTATATGCAGCAACAGGTAGAAAGCTATAAGCTACCACAGAAGATATTTTATATTGAAGAAGTACCGAAGACATTTAAGGGCTCGCTTCTTCGAAAAGAAATAAAAAAGATAGCAGAATCAAAGAACAAAGGAGAATAAGATTATGAATGATTTTATTGCAATGTTAAAAAAGATCAAGCCAAATGTTGACTTTGAAAATGAAGATGCATTGGTAGATGATGGGATACTGGAATCTCTGGATATTATAACGATCATTGCGGAGATTGCAGACAAATACGATGTTATCATCCCAAGTGATGAGATCACATCTGATAATTTCAATTCTGCAGAAGCCTTGTATGAGCTGGTAGAAGATCTGAAATAATTTTATCGTAAATATGTGCTGATAGTAAAAAGTATAACAGGAAATAGAATGCCCTCAAAGAATGACAGGTCTGCCAGCAGGCAGAGAAGATGTCAAACTTTGAGGGAGTTTTTGTTATAAATCTGTGAAGTGCGTCGTAAAAAGTAAAGCAGGATGTTATACTGAACAGGTAAATTACAGATGCTATTTGCCTCTATGTATGAGAAGCCGACAGGACGCATATCAGAAAATACATTATCTGGCAGAAAGAATAAGATTATGAATAAGGTAGAAAAGAACAAGAAAAAAAGGCATATTCACAGAATCCTTCTTCTTACAGGAGTGCTTCCGGTCATAGTGATAAATGCAGCAGCGTGGGCTGCTCCGTGGATCAGTGAAAAGGCGGGATGGGGAAACTGGTGTGACTGGTATGCCGAATATGTGAATCCGGTTATCGTTGCAATATTTGCAAGATTTGGCAATCTGTTTTCCTTTTCGCTCGGAGAGGTTATGATCGTTACGGCGATTCTGCTGATCCTTGCATTCCTGATTTTGAATATTCTGTTGATCTTTTTAAGAAAACATAAGAAATATCGGAGATTTTGCAGGATCTATGACCTTGTTGTTGCATATATAACGGTTGTGGTCTGTCTTATTATGACCGGAAACTGTACGATCTACTATCACTGTTCAGCGATTTCTGTAAACGGGGAAACAGAGGAACGGCAGTATAAGGTAGAAGAATTGCAGGAGCTTCGCAATTATATCGTAAAGCAGTGTAACGAATACAGTACAAAAGTAGAGCGGGATGAAAACGGACACATAACATATGACGGAGATATGCAGGAACAGGCACGAAATGCACTTCGGAAACTGTCCGGCCGGTATCCACGGTTATCCGGGTACTATCCGAATGTCAAGCATATGATGTTCTCCGGGCTGATGAGCCAGAGCTATATGGCGGGATATTATTTCCCATTTTCGATGGAAGCAAACTGTAATGCAAATATGTATATCACAAATTATCCGGCAACCTATTGCCATGAGCTGGCGCATCTGCATGGGTATATCTATGAGGATGAGGCAAACTTTATATCTTATCTTGCCTGCATCGGCAGCGAAGATCCATTCTTTATTTATTCCGGGTATCTGAGTGTATTATCTTATGTAGATAATGCCTATTATGAGGCTATCGGGGAGGACGCGGAGCTATATCTGGCAAATGAGAGGATATCCGAACAGGTGCTGTCAGATGATATCTTTCTACTCCCGGAGACATGGGAAAAGGTGGAGGATAAGGCCATTCTATCGACGGATACCGTCAATCAGGCATCCAATACCTTCACTGAAACAAGTCTGAACCTGAACGGTGTCTCAGACGGTTTCGCAGCCTATGACCGCGTGACCGGACTGTTATTACGATACTACGATGAAGAGTTGTATTAAATGTGTATGCTCATAAAAATTCAGCAATCTCTAACAGGATCATAGAAAAAGATTAACAGGTATCCGGTTTTATATACCTTTATGTAACAGACCTTTTTTCACGTCGGTCCTTAGCGAACTGCTAAAGGCAGTGAGGTTAGTACCGTTACGTGAAAAATAGAGCGCGAGCGTTCTGTGAAATAAAGGGTATATAAAACCGGATACCTGTTAATCTTTTTGCGAAATAGAACGAAAGTGATTTGCGAAATGGATGATAGCCTCCAGCTTCTTCCGTACGATACATTATAATGCCAGCAGCTTCCTGCAAAGGGCAACATGCGCGTCCCCGTCAGTCGTACAGCTGTTATAGATCTCGACTGTTCCATCTCCGGTAGAATCTGATTTTAAGCCTGCTGCGATCAGGCGGCGACGCAGTTCTACGGCAGTTCCGTGGCTCCCGACAAAAATCTTGATGTCCGGACCGACAACGGTTCGGATCATTTTTTCCACAAACGGATAGTGTGTACAGCCAAGCACGATCGCATCAATTCCCTTTTCCAGATAAGGCGAGAGAACCTCTTGCAGATAATCATGAAGCTTCGGACTGTCCAGATCTCCGTTTTCCACAAAGCCAACCAGCTTTGGACATGGTACACGGTAGATTACGGATCGGTCTTCGTATGTATGCATCAGTGACAGAAACTTATCCTGTTTTAATGTCATAGGGGTAGCCATAACCGCAATCCGGTCATGTTCCTTCCAGAGAACGGCTGGTTTTAATGCCGGTTCAATGCCGATTACTGGGATATCGGGATAGTCGGCACGAAGCATGGCGGCAGCAGCACTGGTTGCGGTGTTGCAAGCGATCACGATCGCTTTTGCATCATGTTCAAGCAGGAATTCTACACAACTCCGACTTAGATTCTGAATATCGGCGACCTGTCGTGTCCCATATGGAGCATGTGCAGAATCACCATAATATATATAATTTTCCTCCGGCATCAGTGCAACGATCTCTTTTAAGACACTGATACCGCCAATGCCGGAATCAAATATACCGATTGGACGGGAGTTATCGTTCATTTATAAAACCTCCTAAAAATACCTGCATTTGAAAATTATACTACTATATGAAAAGAAAAGACAACCTATAAGTAAAAAACGATATAAAACATTTTAATAAGGCAAAAGAATAAGGTGAAAATCTTCAGAATCGGAAGAAACCGGAAAAAAAGTTGCGTATTCTGCAGTTGCCATATATAATCGGGGAGTGAAAAGAGATATAAAATAAATAAAAAGACAGTAAACGGTCGGACCATATAATTCAAAACAGTCGGCAGACAGTCAGGAGGAAAAGAATGGAAGCAGAACACATAATCCCTATAAGCCGGGATTTGGAATCTCGGGTTAAAGAAAAAATGATCGAATATTATACAGGAGATGCCAGACGGATCCATCATTTTCTGAAGGTTCATTCTTTTGCCAAGCTGATCGGTGAGATGGAAGGCATTGCAGGAAAAGAGATGGAAATACTGGAAGTAGCCGCACTTGTGCATGATATAGGAATAAAGAATTCAGAAAAGAAATATGGATATAATACAGGGAAAACGCAGGAGAAGGAAGGACCGCCGGAAGCAGAAAAGCTGCTTTTGTCTTTGACGGATGATACTGCATTTATTGAAAGAGTATGCTATCTGGTCGGTCATCACCATACTTATTCGAATATTGACGGAACGGATTATCAGATACTGGTAGAAGCAGATTTTCTTGTTAATCTGTATGAGGATAAAGAACATATTAAGGCAGTCTGGTCTGCCTATGAGAAGATTTTCCGGACACGGTCGGGAAGAAAGCTTTGCAGGGAGATTTTTGAACTGTCATAAATATAAGAAAATCTTAACCGATTTTTAATTATTGCCGTAGTTCATGTGCTTGCAGGAATGGGATAAATTATATATAATGAGATGATGTGCTGAATGTTACAGGAAAAGGTAATATTCATATGACCGGAAATATTGAGAAAAGATATGGATACAGAAGCCTGAAACAGATTATAAAACACAGAAGATATATGGTTATTAGGAGGACGTAATGAGTAAATACAAGATTAATACAACATGTGTACAGGGAGGTTATGAACCGGGAAACGGAGAACCACGACAGGTTCCGATCTACCAGAGCACGACATTCAAATATGCAACAAGTGAGGATATGGGTAAATTATTCGATCTGGAGGCAGACGGATATTTTTATTCCCGACTTCAGAATCCTACAAATGATCTGGTTGCAAAGAAGATCTGTCAGTTAGAGGGTGGTGCAGCTGCAATGCTTACCGGTTCCGGTCAGGCTGCAAACTTCTATGCAGTATTCAATATTGCAAATTGCGGCGATCATGTTGTTGCATCGAATTCTATCTATGGTGGAACTTACAACTTATTTGCTGTAACCATGAAGAAGATGGGAATCGATTTCACATTTGTTGATCCGGATGCATCCGAAGATGAGATCCGTGCAGCCTTCCGCCCGAATACCAAGGCGTTATTTGGTGAGATCATAGCAAATCCGGCTCTGACTGTATTAGATATTGAGAAGTTCGCAAAGGTAGCTCACGAGCAAGGCGTACCGCTTATCGTAGATAATACATTCCCGACTCCGATCAACTGTCGTCCGATCGAATGGGGAGCAGATATCGTAACCCATTCCACAACCAAATACATGGACGGACATGGAGCAGCTATCGGTGGATGTATCGTAGATGCTGGAAAGTTCGACTGGATGAAATACGCAGACAAATTCCCGGGACTTACCACACCGGATGACAGTTATCACGGAATTACATATGCAGAGAAGTTCGGAAAAGAGGGCGCATTTATCACAAAGGCAACTGCACAGCTGATGCGTGATTTCGGTTCTGTACAGTCTCCGCAGAGTGCATTTATCCTGAATCTCGGACTGGAGAGTCTGCATGTCAGAGTAAAGCGTCATTGTGAGAATGCACTCGCAGTTGCAAAATATCTGGAACAGAATGATAAGGTTGCTTATGTGAATTACTGCGGACTGGAAAATGACAAATATCACGCACTTGCAGAAAAATATCTGCCAAACGGCTCCTGCGGTGTTGTAAGCTTCGGTGTAAAGGGCGGAAGAAAAGCAGCGGAAGAATTCATGAAGCACTTAAAACTTGGCTCAATCGAGACACATGTAGCTGATGCAAGAACCTGTTGTCTGCATCCGGCAAGTGCAACACACAGGCAGATGAATGATGAGGAACTGACAGCATGTGGTGTATATCCGGATCTTGTTCGTTATTCATGTGGACTGGAAGATGCGGAAGATCTGATCGCGGATCTGGAACAGGCATTTGCACAGATCTAGGATCTGATCCGGTCTGAAAATAGAAAGAAGAAAGCCACAGCAGAGCTGTTATACAGAATAACAGATGGAATACTCTGTTGCGGATGGAGGAAGAGATGAAGTTAAGAATTGCCAAGGGCTGTATTGTAATTATGCCTGTGATCGGTACGCTGGGACTGTTTATATTTACATTTGTCGGAAAGATCATATACGGATGGGGACTGTTTGTTATCATGCTGTTATTATCGGGTATTATCAATCAGTTTTTTTTCCGTTGTCCGCACTGTGGAAAGTCAATTCCTGCAAATGCGACACTGAATCAGAAATATTGTCCGTTATGCGGGGCTGACCTTGGTCTTATTGATTCACCGTTCAGTTATTATTCAAAATGCAAAAAAAATAAGAATGGACAGTATCAGGCATATACTACAGTTGGGTATCTGGCATTTATTGTTGGTACAGCAATCGTATTATTTATCGTTGTAGCACTTTTGGGATTTGACAGTGTATTTAAAGGAACCGGACGGATCCTGATTCTTGCGGCACTGGCGCTTGGATTTTTGATCGGTATGATGTGCAGATGTATCGTAGGGTCAGCTGCGAAGCTTGATAAAGAACATCTGTATTACAGTAAGATCCCCGGAAGATGGAAATGTTATGATATTTCTGATATAAAGGAACAGGCAAAGCTGCATAAGCCGTTTTACCATGTGGTAAGAGGGTATGTTATGATGACTAATCAGGGTGTCGTGGCCATTCCGGTAGCTACTTATAAAGGTGGAAAGGAATTCCTTCAGAAGCTGACGGAATATATTAACGAGCCGATGGTGGATATTATGCCTGAGATGGTGGCATCCAAGAGAAGTGAAGAAGGCAAGAAGGCAGAAGTTGAATACAGAGCCTATAAGGACAGTATAAAAGAGAAAGGTGAAAATTAAGTATGGAAAGCGGCAAGATAAAGAATGAAGCATTGTTGGAGGCAATTGAGGTTTTTAAGGCCGAAAATAATCAGCAGAATCTAAAGAATTTTATTGAGAAGTTATTACAGGCAAGATTTATCCTGCCGGCGACACTGGATCCCAAACCGGTGAAAGACGATCAGGGCAGGATCATGGGAGACGGAAAATTCAAAGTGAACTTCCGGGTTATCACAGATAATACAGGAAAGAATTTCTTCCCATGCTTTACAAATGATGAAGAATTCGAGCATGCGATCAAAGAAGTGGAAGTTGAGAAGATGGCACTCACTTATAAAGAGGTTGCTCCGCTGGTTCTGAATTCAAAGGGACAGATTCAGGGTATCGTGATCGATCCGTATACAGTTGGAATGCAGGTGCCGGATGCTCTGATTAAGACAGTTGATGAGAGCAGAAAGAGTGTTCTTGAAGAACAAAAGAATACGAATATCAAGAAACACACTATTCCTGCAAATACAAAGATCCGTTTGAGAAGCCCGAAATATATGCCGGTTGATATGTTAGAGGAAGCAAAGAAATTCTTTGTAGAACGCCCAAATATAAAGGCGGCTTATATTCAGATGATGGAAAAAGAAAATTCAGATGAAGAATATCTGATCACAATTGATTTTGAAGGTGATGAAGAAGATTTATTTGATTCACTTCTTCCGAAGATAAAACCGCTTGCGTTCGGTATTCCGATCGCACTTACCGGGACAGATAACGGACTTGGAAAAAAAGTTCTGGAAAATGCAGAGCCGTTCTATAAAAAAGAAAATTAGGAGACAATAATGGTTAAAAAATATCTTATCATGTTCCTGATATCTATGGTTCCGATCGTAGAGCTGCGAGGAGCAATTCCATATGCAGCGGTATTCGGAATACCGACATTGCGGGCATTGATCATCTGTATGCTCGGAAACATACTTCCGGTTCCGGTGATCTTCTGGTTTGCCAGACGGGTTTTGATGTGGGGAAAAGACAAAAAATATATCGGAAAATTTTTTACATGGTGTATTCAGAAGGGTGAAAAAGGCGGGCAGAAGCTGCTTGAGAAGACAGGCGGTGGAGTCTATATCGCACTGATGCTGTTTGTAGGAATCCCACTTCCGGGTACAGGAGCCTGGACGGGTACTCTGGCAGCCAGCTTCTTAGATCTTGACTGGAAGAAGAGCGCACTTGCCGTTATGGGTGGTGTTGTACTTGCAGGCCTGATCGTGGGAGTTGTAAGTTATGGACTGCTTGGTGCGGTCGCAGCATTATTCTGATGCTGCAAGTAATATAGAATAAATGGACAGAAGATATGCCTGCAGGGTGAGTGAATCCGGGGAAACTACAGGTAGATAAGGAGATAGATATGGTAAATCCGGCATCAATTTTTAAGATAAAATCCGCATGGGAGAAATTTGCATCCAATCATCCGAAGTTTCCGATGTTTTTACAGGCTGCGATGGCAAGCGGGATCAAAGAAGACTATATTATAGAAGTAAAGATCACGGATCCGGAGGGAAAGCAGATCTGTACAAATGTAAAACTGACAGAATCGGATATGGAATTATTCCATACCTTAAAGGATCTGAAGGGGTAAATGCAGACAATCCAATAAATGCGGCATATTTCTTTATAAAATTAAAAAATAGAGAATATGTCTAAAAACAGAAAAAGATTTCTTGACTTGCACTGTATACTTGTGTTATTGTTAAACGTGCGATGAAAGAGGTCTTTTTTTTATGCCTTAAAATAAGTAATGGAGGTAGATGGAAGTGCGCGTTAAAATAACATTGGCATGTCAGGATTGTAAACAGCGTAATTACAATATGACAAAGGATAAGAAAACGCATCCAGACAGAATGGAAACAAAGAAGTACTGCAGATTCTGCAAGAAGCATACAGTACACAAGGAAACAAAATAGTTCCGGACCAGTGAAGGAGGATTGGTTTAATGGCAAAAAGTGAAGAAAAATCAACAGCTCTCAAGAAAAGCTGGACCCAGGAACTAAAGGGTGAATTCAAGAAAATCACATGGCTTGACAGAACAACCCTGTTTAAGCAGTCAGCCGTAGTAATCGTTTCAACGGTAATCCTCGGAGCTATTATTGCAGTCGTTGACTGGCTTATACAAATAGGCTTGAATTTCATAATATAATGAGTAAAGGTTGGTGAATTATATGGCAGATGCAGAAAGCGCAAAATGGTATGTAGTCCATACCTACTCAGGTTATGAAAATAAGGTTAAAGCTGATATTGAGAAAACAATTGAAAACAGAAAATTACAGGACCAGATATTAGAAGTATCTGTACCCGTAGAAGAATCCATTGAGGTTAAGAACGGTGTACAGAAAGCTGTTACCAGAAAACTGTTTCCCGGCTATGTCCTGCTCAATATGATTATGAACGATGCTACATGGTATGTAGTTCGTAATACAAGAGGTGTTACAGGATTCGTAGGACCGGGATCAAAACCGGTTCCGTTATCAGATGATGAGATGAAGTACCTTGGAATCAACAAGGAGACAATCGTGATCGATGCGGAAGTAGGCGATATGGTTGAGGTTACAGCAGGTGCCTGGGAAGGTACCGTGGGTAGTATTAAGGCAATTAACCCAAGTAAACAGACCATTACCATCGATGTAGAAATATTTGGCCGTGCAACATCTGTAGAGATTGCATTCGCTGATATCAAGAAATTGTAAGAGTGAGTGGAAGGGTATCCCCCGTTATTACCACAATATTTTTGGAGGTGCGCTAAGATGGCGAAGAAAGTAGAAGGATATATCAAATTACAGATTCCTGCAGGAAAGGCAACACCTGCACCACCTGTTGGACCGGCTCTTGGTCAGCATGGTGTTAATATCGTTGCATTTACAAAAGAATTCAATGCTAGAACTGCTAACGAAGGAGATATGATCATTCCTGTTGTTATTACAGTTTATCAGGATAAGAGCTTTAGCTTTATCACTAAGACTCCTCCTGCAGCACTTCTGATCAAGAAGGCTTGTAATATCAAATCCGGTTCAGCTAACTCAAAGAAGACAAAGGTTGCAACTATCTCAAAGGCTAAGGTTCAGGAAATTGCCGAACTTAAGATGAAAGATTTAAATGCTGCAAGCCTTGAAACTGCTATGAGCATGATCGCTGGAACAGCTCGTTCAATGGGCGTTACAGTTGAAGAGTAATTAAGAATAAAAACATTTTGGTGGGAGGGTCGCTCCCGATAAGACCACAGGAGGTTTATAATGAAGAAGAGTAAGAAATATATAGATGCAAGCAAGCTCTATGACAAAACAGCCGTTTACGAATTCGAAGAGGCAGTTGCTTTGGTAAAGAAGATGGCTACAGCTAAATTTGATGAGACAATCGAAGCTCACTTAAGACTGGGCGTTGATGGACGTCACGCAGATCAGCAGGTACGTGGTGCAGTTGTATTACCTCATGGAACAGGTAAGACAGTTAAGGTTCTCGTATTCGCTAAGGGAGCTAAGGTAGACGAAGCTCTTGCTGCCGGTGCTGATTACGCAGGTGGTGAGGAATTAGTTCCAAAGATCCAGAAAGACGGATGGTTAGATTTCGATGTTGTTGTAGCTACACCTGATATGATGGGTGTTGTTGGACGTCTTGGTCGTGTACTTGGACCTAAGGGCTTAATGCCAAACCCTAAGGCTGGTACAGTTACAATGGACGTAACAAAAGCTGTTAACGATATCAAAGCCGGTAAGATAGAGTACAGACTTGACAAAGCCAATATTATCCATGTGCCAGTGGGAAAAGCTTCCTTTACAGAGGAACAGTTAGACGAAAACTTCCAGACCTTAATGGATGCTATTGTAAAAGCAAAGCCATCAGCTGCTAAGGGACAGTACCTTAAGAGCGTTGTAATTGCTTCAACAATGGGTCCTGGTGTAAAGATTAACACAACAAGATTTGCGTAAATCTTATATACCAATATATTGATAGAACGACCATCATGCAGGACGCGCCTGTGTGGTGGTCGTTTTGTACTATATGGAAAATCTTTAAGGGAAGGTAAAAACTTCCTTGACATATACAGGCTGCTCAGCTAAAATTTTTATGGGTAAACGCTTTAGTGTGGAAAAACATAAAAGCGAAAAAGTAAAGCCAAGATCAGACATGGAGGATAGTCACATATGAGACAGAAGAAGATTCATTACATCTATAACGATGCAATGGAATGTATGGATTTTGATGAAAGAAAAAAGCTTCAGGGAGAAAGACTGAGAGCTACCGTAGAGTTGGAATATAATAATGTTCCGGCTTACAGAAAGAGAATGGACGAAGCCGGAGTAAAACCGGAAGATATTAATGGAATTGAAGATATCGTAAAGCTTCCATTTACGCAGAAAACCGATTTGAGAGATAATTTCCCATATGGACTATTTGCTGCAGATCTTAAAGATATTGTACGTATTCAGGGTTCTTCAGGAACAACCGGAAAGCCGATCGTATCAGGATATACGGAAAATGATATTAAGGTATGGACAGAGATGGTTGCCAGAGCACTGACTGCTGCAGGCGGTACAAAGGATGATATCATTCAGATTGCTTATGGTTATGGTTTATTTACCGGCGGACTGGGGGCACATCAGGGCGCAACAGAGATTGGGGCTACAGTAATTCCAATGTCATCCGGTAATACACAGAGACAGATTATAATGATGAAAGAGCTTGGTACTACGATGCTCTGCTGTACACCGTCTTATGCAACATATCTGGCAGAAACCATCCATGAAATGGGAATCAAGCCGGAAGAATTAAAACTGAAATCCGGTTGCTTTGGTGCAGAGCCATGGACAGAGGAAATGAGACAGCATCTGGAAGAGCTTCTTGATTTTGATGCACTTGATATTTACGGACTGACTGAGATTGGTGGACCGGGTGTTGCATTTGAATGTATGGAAAAGCATGGTATGCATATCAATGAAGATCATGTGCTTGCAGAGATCATCGATCCGATAACAGAAGAACCGCTTCCGGACGATACACCGGGTGAACTGGTATTTACGACACTGACCAAGACAGGTGTACCTATGATCCGCTACAGAACACATGATATCTGTACTTTGCATCATGGAACTTGTGCTTGCGGAAGAACAACCGTTAAGATGAGCCGTATCACAGGACGTACCGATGATATGCTTGTTATTCGTGGTGTTAATGTATTCCCAAGTCAGATCGAAGCTGTACTGATGGGCGTGAAAGAAACATCTGCGCATTACATGTTGGTAGTTGATCGTGTGAATTCACAGGATAAGCTTACTGTTCAGGTGGAATTAAAGGATGATGTTGATATAAACGATGCAGATAAGCTTGAGAAGCTGGCTGCATATATCAAGACACAGATCAAGCAGACTCTGCTGATCAGTGCCAAGGTGGAACTGCTTCCACCGAAGTCTATCGCTCGTTCCGAGGGTAAGGCAAAGCGTATCATCGATAACCGAAACACCGGCTTCTAAACCTGGATATACGATAGGGGCTTACTTCTTGTTTTTTAGTTCTGCCATCATAAATGACTTGTTGCGGTTTCTATTCACTGCATATGTCTGATTCGTAAATACTCCTGTGCCAACTCGCCTTCGGCTCAGACAGGCACTCGTATTTACTGACAATATGCAGCGAATAACGAAATCCTCACATATGTCATATTATGATGGCAGGACTAATAACCAAGGGTAAGCCCCTGCCTTTATATGTACAGCATGCAGTTTTTATAGTGCGTTATGGTGAGTACGATTAACTGTGTAGAATATTTCCCCTGGTTTTTATATACTGCTAAAAACCGGATGTGTTCGGTTGTCAGATTATTGTGGCAGAGAGTGCTTGCAGATAGCTTTGGTTGTGCCTATAATATAGACTATGAGATTAAACAGGCAATTGCAGAAACGTATTGTAAATAGAGCATTGAATATTCTGCAATGCCTGTTTTGAACAAACAACCGGGAGGCAGACAGATATGAAAGCGGGATATATACTCCGAGTCAGATATTTTCTGGCACATAATAAAATAAGGGTGGTGCTGTGTCAGCTTGCGTTTCTGGTCGTTTCGTCATTTATCCTGATTCCTGTTGTATTTCGAGGATTTTATCTTGCAATTAAATTATCCGGTTACAGTTCTGTCACGAAGGAGAACTTTTTAGATGTTCTGGTAAAACCGGGAACGATCATATATATGCTGCTTTTGATCGTATTGCTCATGGTGTTCATGTTATTGAACCTTACGATGTATGTTGTGCTGTTTGATGCGGCACTCAGGCACAGCAGACAAGGGCTGTTCGGATATCTGGTACAGGTTGAGAAGTATTTCTTTCGTTTCTTCGGTAAAAAGAAGATTGGTCGTATCTTTTATATGCTTCCATTTGCATTTGCGGTATATATGCCGCCGTTTTTGATGGCGTTGAATAATAACACAGTTACCAAATATCTGCTGAAGCTTTGTATCAGAGAAACAGGCAAGAAGGCATTTTGGATAGGATTTATAGTAATCTATCTGATCAGTATCTGGATTATGTCGGTAAAAATTCCATATATCCGTTTGTTGATACTGGGGAATGAGGAGACTGCAAAGGCAGCGGGACAGACCAGACTGACCTGTCGGGAATCGGTGCATCATTTTATATTCCAGGCGTTATGGGAGATATTTGTCGGATTGTTCTGCGTATTGTTATATGCGATCTTTATCGTTGTAAGTGTATTGGTGATAAAAGCAAAATCCGATGGAGATAATGTGCTTATTCTGTTCTATGAGGTATATAATAATATCAATATCGTGGTAGGTGCTTTGCTGCTTTTTATCTGCGGTATGTTCAATATATCGGCGGTATTGCAGCTTGCTCGACCGAAGATGCTTATGTACCATGTGGATGATGCAGATCTGAAAAAGCAGACTCATTATGTACTTGTAAGTCTGGTTGCTGTAGCCTGTATGCTTGCAGTATATCTGAATGTTCGTTTTTTGTCTGCCGGTGCTACACCGACATATGCTTCCCTTGGGGCAACGTTGATCACCGCACACAGAGGTTCCAGCAGTGAAGCTCCTGAAAATACGATCCCGGCATTTGAGAAGGCGATCGAAGAAGGGGCAGACTATGTGGAGATGGATGTCCGGTTGACTTCGGATGGAGAATTGGTGCTAATGCATGATCCGTCAACGGAACGGACGACAGGCGTTGATAAGTTAGTCTGTGACAGTACATATGAGGAACTGCAGCAGTTAGATGCCGGAGCAGAATATCCGGAAGAATATGCCGGAACCAAGATTCCGACTTTGAAGGATGCAATCGACACCTGCAAAGGTAAAGTAATGATGAATATAGAACTGAAAACAGTTCGGAATGATGGTGAACTGGAGAAAAAAGTTGCTGAACTGCTCCGGGAGAATCATATGGAAGAGCAATGTATTGTTACATCTTTTAAGCAACGATCTCTTGTGCGGATCAAGAAGGATGATCCTGATATTGTAACCGGCTATATATACAGCTTCGGATACAGCAATCGGACGAATTATGAGGCCATGGATGTATTAAGTATTGATGCCAGATATCTGACCAGGCAGGTGGTAGCCGGAGCGCATAAGAAAGGTATTATGGTGTGTGCATGGACGGTAAATACCAGCAGTGAGATGCGTCGTATGATGGCGATCGGTGTGGATAATATTATTACGGATCGCGTGCCTCTTGCAAAACGAACCTTAAAGCATAAGGATAGCAATGCCGTATCAGATATGGTAAAATATATATTTGAACAGTAAAAAAATTATCAATACTATAGAAATTGAGAAAAGAATGTGCTATAACAGAAGCTATGAATATTATTTTTTACGAAACAGAAACTGAAAGGATGAGTAGTTATGGAAAAGAAAAACATTGACTGGTCTAATATCGGTTTTGGGTATATCAAGACAGATAAGAGATATGTATCAAACTTTAAGAATGGTGCATGGGATGAAGGAACATTAACAGATGATGCCAATATCGTATTAAGCGAATGCGCAGGTGTTCTCCAGTATGCCCAGACAGTATTTGAGGGATTAAAGGCATATACAACAGAGGATGGCAGGATCGTATGTTTCCGTCCTGACCTGAATGCAAGCAGAATGGCAGATTCAGCAAAGAGACTTGAGATGCCTGCATTCCCGGAAGATAGATTTGTAAAGGCAGTAGAAGAGACAGTAAGAGCAAATGCTGGTTTTGTTCCACCATATGGTTCAGGAGCAACACTTTATATCAGACCATATATGTTTGGTACAAATCCTGTAATCGGTGTTAAGCCGGCAGACGAGTATCAGTTCAGAATGTTCTGTACACCTGTAGGTCCTTACTTTAAGGGTGGTGCAAAGCCGATTACAATTAAGGTTTCTGATTTCGATCGTGCAGCACCTCATGGAACAGGTCATATCAAGGCCGGTCTGAACTATGCAATGAGCCTTCATGCAATCGTTACAGCTCATCAGGAAGGTTATGATGAGAATATGTACTTGGATGCAGCAACCAGAACAAAGGTAGAGGAGACAGGTGGAGCAAACTTCATCTTCGTAACAAAGGATGGCACAGTTGTAACACCTAAATCAAACAGTATCCTTCCATCTATTACAAGACGTTCTCTTATGGTAGTTGCTGAGAAGTACCTCGGACTGAAGGTTGAGCACAGAGAAGTATACTTCGATGAGGTAAAAGATTTTGCAGAGTGTGGTCTGTGTGGTACAGCAGCCGTTATTTCGCCGGTAGGTAAGATTGTTGATCATGGCAAAGAGATCTGCTTCCCAAGTGGAATGGAGAAGATGGGACCGGTTATTCAGAAGCTCTATGATACATTAACAGGTATCCAGATGGGCAGGATCGAAGCTCCAGAAGGATGGATCAAAGAGATCAAAGTAGACTAATTATAAAGAGTTCTTATAAATAAAAAGATATGGCGTAAGTTCCATTCGGAATCTACGTCATATCTTTTTTTAGGCATTTCCATGAAAATCCAGAAGCTCACGAACGTCTACCTCAAGTGCATCTGTAATATTAAACAGCGGATCCAGCGAAACGGATCGAACGATGTTAGGGGCTTCGACGGCTCCCGGATGTTGTCTTGAAATGTCCAGTTTTTCTGCAAGCTCTTTTAATCACCTCAACCATATATTTTATGTATATTTCTATAAAATATAAATTAGACATGATATAATGAACGCAAAATTATTTGCTTGCAAGGGTGCTGATTTTGCGGAATGCATAGAATGTGCGAAGCACATGATATAACAACCGATATTAAAAATATGACATTTAAAATACAAAGATAAAAACGATAATTATAGAAAGGGCTTAATCTAACCATATGGTTAGTTGACTTACATAAAAGTGTCTCAGTTTTTTGTAGAAAGCATATATTTTCTGTGCATATATACAAAAATGAAAATATATGCTTGATAACACTTGATATTTAAAATATGACAATATATACTTCAAATATGTAGATTGATATCTTTAAAATTACAATAAAGGAGCAGAAAAATGAATTTAATTATGAAAAAAAATGTTTTCAGGAGAGGAATGGCATTTGCATTAAGTACTGCAGTTGCAGTCAGCATTGTGCCGCCATTGGGAACAGGATCAACAGCAAGAGCTGCTTCGGATGCAAGCCCGGTGAAGAATGAAGTGAATCTCGGTATGTCATCTTTGTATACGGATTCAACATCATGGAGTAAATCAACAGGGCAAAGGTATATTATGGAAATCTTACTGATGCGACCGGTAAAAGTCCTGTTGCATATCGTGTGCTTGGAAAAAGTACTGAGACACAGAGTGTAGGTGCTGCACAGGATTATGTATTGCTTGATTCAGATTCTATTTTATACCGTAGTTATTTTGATGAATCATCGGGTGGATGGAATGGTAGTTATCTGGAGAGATTATTGAACAGCAAATATGTTGATTCAAGAAATGCAGAGCAGGGTGCGATGTTTTCAAAAGTAGAAGCGAATCTGCTTATGCCTACGACATTAAAAGAAAATACATATACGATACGAACTTATCTGGAAGGTGAATCAGGAACTGAATCTGTAAAGGATGAGGCAGCTGAAGATTATATCTTTATTCTTTCGGCAAAGGAGATTCGGAATCTATATGCAGACAAGCAGTCTACCAATAAGAATGTATCGGGAGATTATTGGTGGTTACGGTCTTCTAGGGCTAATTCAATGAAAGTGGTATGGTTGGATTCAGTGGGTAATTTTCAGATAGATGCCGAATGTATGGATGGTAACATTGGTGTTTGTCCGGCATTTAATATGAATACAAGTGGAGCCCTGTTTTCAACTGCAGTCGGATTTGATAAGAAGAAAGCAATAACAGCATCTTCCGCACAGATAAAAGAGAGTGCGGTAAATGATTGGACTTTGACTTTGAAAGATACAAATAAAACAATACAGTTAACATCAGGAAAAGAAGCGGTTCTTGCTGCTGATGGAACAGTAACGATTCCATACACATATTCAGATAGTAGAAATTCACAAAATCCGGTTAATCAGGTATCTGTATTAATAACGGATAAGGCATATACCGATAAGGATGCCAAGGTGTTATATTATGGAGCATTATCCGGAAATACAACACAGTCAATAGGCACCGGTACATTTACTTTACCACAGACATTGACAGGTACTTGGGGAACAGATTATCAGGTATATCTTCTTGCTGAGTGTGTAACAGATGGAAATTATTCTGATTATGCAAGCCTGCCATATTGTCTGACTTCTGTTAGTAAGGAGACAGGGGTGCGCGAGACCGTAAAACAGCCGGTTGCTAAAGTTTCGGATGATAAGACCTCTTTGATAATCTCATCAGGAACAGAGGGCGCAGATATTTATTATACTTTGGATGGAAGCATTCCTGATCAGAAAAACGGAACCAAATATACAGGGCCAATATCTTTTCCGACCGGAACCAGCACTATAACAGCCATTGCTGCAAAGGATGGTATGGATAACAGTATGGTTATACAGTTGATCGTTATCAAGGGAGCAGATGGTACTATTGTAATTAAGACTGATGGAACATCAGATCCGACACCAACACCAAATCCGACACCATCTACTGATCAGAAAAAAACAGAAGAACAGTATAAGCCAGGAACAGTCGAATATGAAAAATGGCTGACCAGTGATAAGGTAGATTCTCTGACAAAGGGGCAGTTGACCGGTAGAGCATCTGCAACAACAAAGGCAGTTACGCTTCGTTGGGAGAATCTGAAGGATGCAGACGGTTATATTATTTATGGTAATTACTGCAATACAAAGGCTAAGAAATACAAATACAAAAAGATTAAAACAATTAGTGCAAAAAAATTTAAGAATAAGAGCACTGCCAGCTGTAAGCTTACAAAAGTAGTTGGCAAACAGAAGCTTAAAAAGAATACATTTTACAAATTTAAGGTAGTTGCATATAAGAATGTTAAAGATTCCAAGAGCGGAAAAACAGTAAAAAAAGCAATAGGAAAATCATATCAGCTTCATACAATTATTGAGACTAAGTCCGGTAAATACGGAAATCCAAAGGGCGTTATTGTGACAACCACAAAGAATAAGAAGATATCAGCTGTCACATTAAAGAAAAAGAAATCTGTTCTTTTAGATGCCCGTGCAAGTATGCCGAAGAGAAAGAAGCTGAAAAAACATTGTGAGGAAATCCGTTGGATTTCAACAAATAAGAAGATTGCAACCGTAACACAGGCCGGAAGGATCAAAGCTAAAAAGAAGGGTAAGTGTTACGTATATGCGCTTGCGCAGAATGGGGCAAGAAAGAAGATCAAAGTTACAGTTAAGTAGAAATGATTAAATTCACATGGAGGAAATTATGAAAAAAGAAATATTTAAGCGAGGTGCAGCGCTTGTGCTGGGAGCTGTTATGACTATCAGCATCTTACCGCCGCTTGCTTCGATACCAAAGGTAGAAGCCGCTGTACAGAAGACAAAAACGGTTTCGGGTCTTGGAATTGATGGCATCATCAATCCATATGGTTCAGATACAAGTTCTGACGACTGGAAGGGCAACTATGTATACTACGGAAAATACAAGGAAAGTCCTATCCGTTATCGTGTATTAGATACAGATTCGAAAAAAGACTTCCAGACAGGAACAGACAGTATGCTTCTTGACTGCGAATCCGGAGTTGAGGTTCTCTATTATGATGTAGATGCGTCTGCGAATGACTGGAAAAACAGTGATGTTTATAAGTGGATGAACAGCACAGACCCAGCGATATATAATGCATATACTCAGGGAAATATGAGTGGATTTTTAAGATACTTTTCAGATGCAGAGCAAGCTGCGATTGTAAGCAGTAACAAGCAGATACGTTCCGGTGAAGACGGAAAGGGTGAGTTTGCTCCCGGTGCGATCAAATACTATAAATTTGTACCATTGACAGGCGAAAAAGTATTTGCATTAGATGAAGCAGAGATAACAAATAAATCGTATGGATATCCGAATTCACTTTCAACCATGAAACAACGAGGCAAAAACAATGTCGGTTGGTATTTTCTTCGATCAGGATACGGAAGCACATCAACAAGGTATCATTTTTATGATCAGGTAAATTGTGTAGATAGTGAGGGAGCTTTTTGTGATGTAACCTTAACAGGCGCAGCAGACGATAAAGCTTATGGTTATGCAAATCCGGCATTTAATATTGACACCAATAAGGTGTTATTCAATTCACTTGTAGAAGGAACTGCCGGAAAATATGGTGCAGCCTATAAGTTAACAATGCTGGATAATAACATTAAGCTTGCTGTTACATCAAGCAGTACAACGAAATCAGGCAATATTGTGGCTGTTCCATATAATATCTATGGATCAAATGGCACAAGTGTAAATCAGTTGTCTTATCTTGTCACAAATAAGCAGTTTGATGCTGAGGGTGCAAAGATAAGAGCATATGGCAAGATTGCTTCTGTCAGTGGCGGTAAAGCCGGTAATGCAAAGTTGAATCTTGCAGCTATTGCAGAACAGGTTGGCGGTGGATGTACAGCTGATACACTCTTTGATAATTATATGGTTTATCTTGTTGCAGAGAGTGTACAGACAGATAGGGATCGTACAACAGATATAAACGAAGGTTTATTTACTGATCTGGCCAGTACACCGGTATTATTGTCAAAACCGGCAAATGAAGGTATGGTAGCAGATGATGATAAGACTGTAATAGAGAATGGTACTTCAGGTATCGATACACCATATGGTTCACATCCGGGAGAAACGCTTGATGTGAATGAGGAATGGAAGGGCAGTTATGTATACTATGGTCAGTATAATGGAGAACCTGTAAAATATCGTGTACTTGATACAGCATCAGGAGAAGATTTTAAGACAGGAACAGATAGTATGCTTCTTGACTGTGACGAACAGCTCATTAAAGTTCCGATCCTGTTCTCATCAGGTACTGTTTCATGGGAAGACAGTAATATGTATAAATGGTTAAATAACGAATCATCCAAAAATGATGCGAATGCACCGGTTAACTGTATCTCGGATAAGATAGACGGATTCCTGTATGGCTTCTCGGATACAGAGAAGGAGACGATTGTCGCATCTACAAAAACCGGCAAAAATGCTAAGGATGGAGATACATATTTCTGGAATAAAGATGAGATCAGCTATATGCCGATTACAAACGAAAAGGTATTTGCTCTTGACCTTACGGAAGCAGCAAACACAAGCTACGGTTATCCAAATACTTATAAAAATACTGCTCAGAGAAGTAAACCGGGAAATGGCTGGGGATGTCGTACATCTTATCGTTGGATAAGTGCCAGTTCTACAAATTCATTCCCATATGCTTTTGGATATTCAAATACAGGTGCTGTAAGCATGAGTGTAACGTCGTCACCATTTTATCCGTCACCTGCTTTCAATATAGATAAGAAAGATATTTTATTTACAACCCTTGTAGACGGAACAGCAGGTAAGACCGGCGCTTCTTACAAATTTACATTACTGGATTCCGGCATGAATGTACAAATTACCGACAGTGTAATTACAAAGACAGGTAATACGATTACTATTCCATACGAGATAACAGGAAAGAAAAAAGATAATGTTTCACAGCTTTCGTATTTTGTTACCGATAAGGTATATAATGCCGACGGAGCAAAGATTAAGGCATACGGTAAGCTAACAGATGTATCATCTAACCTGACAGGAAGCCTGCAGATGGATCTTGCATCAGTTGCCGCAAAGATTGGAAATGGATGTACAGCAGATAATCTGTTCCAGAGTTATAAAGTATATATTGTTGCAGAAGATATTAGTGCGGATGATCCGGCGACTATGGGAATCGATGAATCCTTATTTACAGATTATGCAAGTATGCCGGTGATCTTATCAAATCCGGTATCGGCAGATGATAGCAAACAGCAGCAGGTTGAGATGCCGGTTGCAGAAAAATCAGCAGATGGTACCTCGTTGATTCTGTCAAGTAAGACGGCAGGTGCTACAATTATATATACAATAGATGGAACAACACCATCAGCCTCAAACGGAACAGTATATAACGGACCGATTAAATTAACAAAAGACAGTACTACAATTACGGCAATAGCCGGAAAAGACGGAATGAACAACAGTAAGATCGTTCAGGTTATTGTTCTGAAGGTTGCAGGCAAGATTACGCAGATTACAGTTGTTGAAGATCCGAAGCCGGGTGAATCCAAGCCTGATACACCTGCTCAGAAGCAGGAGACAACTTCGGTAAGCTCTTATGTACCGGGAACAAAGAAATTTGATAACTGGGTTAAGAGCGATGCTGTTGATAAGTATACAATGGGACAGTTAACCGGTAGAGCATCTGCCACAACAAAGACAGTTACTTTACGTTGGGAAAATGTAAAGGGAGCAGATGGATATATAATTTATGGTAATTACTGTAATACCAAAAAGAAAGTATACAAATACAACAAGATCAAAACTGTAAGCGCTAAGAAATTTAAGAACAAAAAGAATGTCAGCTGTAAGGTTACCAAAATTGCAGGTGGTAAGAAATTAAAGAAAAATACATTCTATAAGTTTAAGGTAATAGCATACAAGAATGTGAAGGATGCCAAAACAGGAAAGACTGTAAAGAAGGCAATTGGTAAATCATACCAGCTTCATACAATTACTGCTACCAAAAAGTACAAATACAGCAATCCGACAGCTGTTGTAGTTAAAACAACTAAGAAAAAGACTGTTTCAAAGGTAACAGTGAAAAAGAAGAAATCTGTACTGCTTGAAGCAACTGTAAAAATGCCAAAGGGCAAAAAATTAAAGAGACATTGCGAGAAGATTCGCTGGTTTTCAACAAATAAGAAGATAGCTACAGTTACTCAGGCCGGTAGGATCAAGGGCAAGAAGAAAGGAAAATGCTATGTATATGCCATAGCACAGAATGGTGCGCGTAAGGTCTTAAAGGTTACAGTAAAATAAAGCCTCCCAATATACAAAGTATTAATATACAGGAAGACCCGTTTGTCAATCGACAGGCGGGTCTTTTTTCATTCATTTTTTATGGGAATTTAATTGACTTTTATATAGGTAGTGATAGAATACCTCTACATGCGAAAATTATAGAGAGGTGAAACTATGCAGATAATTAAGAATTTGAAGCCATATTGGAAATCGGTTCTGATCATTGTTCTGTTATTGATCGTTCAGGCATATTGTGATCTGGCATTGCCGGATTATACGTCGAAGCTGATCGATACCGGTATCCAGAATTACGGCATTGATCATTGCAGTCCGTTGCAGATCCCGGAAAAAGCGTATACCATTATTAAAGGGTTTATGGATGAAGATGATGTGACGGTGTGGGAAAAGTATTATGAGCAGTCGGATGATGGCATATACCATATGACAGATGACGGCAAGGATCATATAGATGAGATCGATCAGGCGTGTATGGAGCCGATGATGATGTATTATTATCCATATACGATGGTGGATTCAGATGAAGATAATCAGTTAAAGCAGATGCTTGCAGCAAGCGGTATGACATTGGACGAGCTGCCGCCTGAGATGTGGAGTCAGATGGGAACGCAGATGAAGCAGATGATCGATTCCATGCGTGACAGTATGGGGGATGATATGATGATGTCATCTGCCATTACCTGTACAAGAACCTGTTATGATAGTATGGATTATAATTATAAGGATATCCAGATGTCCTATCTGAAACGTGTCGGTGTAGAGATGATCCTTATGACATTGTTAATGGTTGCATCGGCGATACTTACCGGTCTGGTAGCCGCAAGAGTAGCTGCAGGTGTGGGCTGTGATCTGCGAGAAAGCATTTTCAAACGGGTTATTTCATTCTCAGATGCAGAGATCAATCGGTTTTCGACTGCATCCCTGATCACGCGTTCGACAAATGACGTTCAACAGATCCAGATGGTTACGGTTATGTTGCTCCGCATGGTCTTATATGCACCGGTTCTGGCAGTTGGCGGTATCATAAAGGTTGTAGAGAGCGGCGCCAGCATGGGATGGGTGATCGTAGTTGCGGTAGCAGGCATCCTGGTTGTTCTCGGAGTGTTAATGGCAATTGCACTTCCAAAGTTCAAGATCATGCAGGATCTGGTTGACCGTGTTAATCTTGTGTCCAGAGAGATCCTGACCGGTATTCCGGTTATCCGGGCATTTGGCAGAGAGAAGTTCGAAGAAGAACGTTTTGATAAGGCGAATAAGGATCTGACAAAGACATCATTATTTGTAAACCGCGTAATGACATTTATGATGCCGGTTCTGATGTTTATTATGTATGCGGTTACGATCCTGATCGAGTGGGTTGCGGCTCACAGAATCGATTCGGGTGAGCTTCAGGTTGGATCCATGACAGCGTTTATTACTTATACGATGATGATCATTATGTCCTTCTTAATGATCGGTATGTTATCCGTTATGCTTCCAAGGGCAGGTGTGGCAGCAGACCGAATCAAGGAAGTTATTGATACAGAGAGTACGATCTGTGACAAGCCGGATTGTAAGAAGTTAGAAGCTGTAAAGGGTGTTGTCCGTTACGAACATGTAAGCTTCGCATATCCGGGAGCGGATGAAGATGTTCTGACAGATCTTGATTTTGAAGCAAGACCGGGCGAGACGACAGCAATCATAGGAAGTACCGGCTGCGGTAAATCTTCCCTGGTGCAGCTTATGCCAAGATTCTATGATGTCACAGGTGGTAAGATCACGATCGACGGAACGGATATCCGGGATGTATCAATTGAGAGCCTTCGGGAGAATATCGGTTATGTGCCGCAGAAGGGTGTGCTGTTCTCCGGCACGATCGCATCTAATATCCGGTTTGGTGCAGAGGATGCAAGCGATGAACAGATGAAGAAAGCGGCAGCGATCGCACAGGCAACAGATTTCATCGAGGAAAAGGATAAACAGTATGACAGCAGCATTTCACAGGGTGGTACAAATGTTTCCGGCGGTCAGAAGCAGAGACTTGCGATCGCCAGAGCAGTAGCCCGGAATGCAAAGATATATATATTTGACGACAGCTTCTCCGCTCTTGATTTCAAGACGGATGTAGCAGTCAGAAAAGCACTTCGTGAAGATATGACAGACAGTACGGTATTCATCGTTGCCCAGCGTGTCAGTACGATCTTACATGCAGACCAGATCTTGGTGCTGGATGAAGGAAAGATCGTAGGCAAGGGTACACACAAAGAGCTGATGGAGAATTGTCCGGTATATGAACAGATCGCCCGTTCGCAATTATCTGAAAAAGAGATTGCGGCGAGCATAGCATAAGAACTCAGGAAAGGAAGGTAACAGACATGGAAGAAAACAGACCAAGACGTGGTGGACGACATATGGGACCTCCTGGAATGGGAGGCGGCGAGAAAGCAAAGGATTTTAAAGGAACCATATCGAAGTTGGTTCGATATACAAGAAAATATCTGCCGGCAGTGATCGTGGTCATGATCATTGCGGTGTTCAGTACGGTATTCAATGTTGTCTGCCCGAAGGTACTCGGTAAGGCAACGACAGCATTATCAGAAGGCATTATGCGGAAGATAAACGGAATCGGTGGAATCGATTTCACCTATATCGGTAAGATTCTCCTGTTCTGTCTGGGACTGTATCTGTTAAGTGTATTATTTAACTTTACACAGGGTATCATCATGACAGGTGTAACCCAGAAGCTATGTTACAAGATGCGTAAGGATGTATCTGAGAAGATCAACCGTATGCCACTTAAGTATTTTGAATCCAGAACCTATGGTGAGGTATTATCTCGTATTACAAATGATATTGATACAATGGGAAACGGATTAAATCAGAGTATCACACAGCTTATTACTTCGGTATCGACTGTTATCGGTGTATTTATCATGATGCTTACGATCAGCCCGCTTATGACGATGATCGCAATTATCATCCTGCCGATCAGTGTGGCATTAATGGGTATCATCATTAAGAAGTCACAGCGTTTCTTTAAACAGCAGCAGGAGTATGTCGGACATATCAACGGACAGGTTGAAGAAGTTTATGGCGGACATACGGTAATCAAAGCATTTAACAAAGAGGAAACAACTTTAAAGGAATTCCATGAGACAAATGAAGTCTTATACAAATCCGCATGGAAAGCCCAGTTCTTTTCCGGTCTGATGCAACCGGTTATGATGTTTGTCGGTAATCTCGGATATGTAGGCGTAGCTATTTCTGGTGCGGCTCTTGCCATTCGTGGTACGATCACGATCGGTGATATTCAGGCATTTATCCAATATGTGAAGAATTTTACACAGCCGATCCAGCAGGTAGCACAGGTTACAAATATGATGCAGCAGATGGCAGCAGCGGCGGAACGTGTATTTGAACTGTTAGAGGAAGAAGAGGAGGTTCAGGTTGTTGAGCATCCTGCTTCTGTCGAGGATATAAAGGGTGAAGTAGATTTCCGTCATGTAAAGTTCGGATACGATCCTGAGAAGATCATTATACATGATTTCAGTGTTCATGTTGATCCGGGCAAACAGGTAGCGATCGTTGGTCCGACCGGAGCAGGTAAGACCACTATGGTTAAGCTGCTGATGCGGTTCTATGATGTAAATGAAGGAGCCATCCTGTTAGATGGTCACAATGTTAAAGAATATAATCGAAGAGAGCTTCGTGATGCTCTCGGTATGGTTCTTCAGGAAACATGGCTGTTTAAGGGGACGATCATGGAGAATATCCGTTATGGAAGACTGGATGCGACGGATGAGGAAGTAATTGCGGCAGCAAAGGCAGCTCATGCACATCGATTTATCTCGGCACTTCCGGGTGGTTATCAGATGGAACTGAATGAGGAAGTGACGAATATTTCACAGGGACAGAAACAGCTTCTTACGATTGCAAGAGCAATCCTTGCAAATAATCCGGTTCTGATCCTGGATGAAGCGACCTCTTCCGTTGATACCAGAACAGAACACAGCATTCAGCGCGCGATGGATAATCTGATGAAGGGCAGAACAAGCTTTGTTATTGCGCACCGGTTATCTACGATCAAGAATGCAGATATTATTCTGGTCATGAAGGATGGCGATATCATTGAACAGGGTAATCATGAGGAATTGATGGCACAGAACGGATTTTATGCAGAGCTATATAATTCACAGTTTGAACAGGTATCTTAGTGCAGTATATAAGATATAACAACAAAATATGAACAAGTACAGAACAGTCTTGCTTTTCTTATCTGATTATAAGAACTTCTTTTATTCGGATAAGAACAGGACTGTTTTTACTTTGCAGGACTGTTGTTTATAATATGATAAAAATATTTTTTTGTATGACAATATGTCGAAATTGTATAAAATGTACAGAAAATAACGCGGTGTAAACTTTTTTTAGTCATTTTTATATACTTTTCTGCCTAATTATGCTAAACTGAAAAAAGGATTTTGTATTTTAGAGGGGAGCATGTATGGAGCGCAGAAAAATTGGAGTTATTATCGCGCAGGCGGAAGAGAACTCACAGAGCCTGTTTATGAAAGGATTAATGGAGGAGGCATATGTCTATGGATACGATATATGTGTATTTTCCATGTACTTAAGATTTCAGGATACTCTGTATAGACAGATTGGGGATTCGAATATTTATAATCTGATTCAATGGGATGCATTTGATGCGATCATTGTTCTTCCGGATACCATTCAGGCAACCGATATAGCAACCCGGTTAGAAGACAAAATTCACGAGGTATTCTCAGGAGTTGTTCTTTTCGTAGATAAGGACAGTCGTTATTTTCCGACTGTAAAGATAAATCATTATAAACCATATAAGAAATTGATCGATCATTTGATCGAGGTTCATCATTATTCCGATATTATGTTTTTAGACGGGTGGAAGAATCATGTTCATTCCATACAGAGAGAACAGGCATATAGAGACAGTCTGACGGAGCATGGAATTCCGGTTGATCCGAATAATATTTATTATGGCAATTACTGGTATGATTCCGGCAAAGAGGTTGTGAAGCTGATTCTGGATTCCAGAGAGAAACTTCCGGAGGCGATCGCATGTGCAAATGACTGTATGGCGATCGGGGTAGCGGCAGAATTATTCAGTAATCATATTCATGTACCGGAGCAGGTAGCAGTGATTGGTTACGATTCTACCGAAGAAGGGAAAAACCTGAAATGCAAGTTAACATCCGCTGATATTCCGGCCAGAGAATGCGGCAGATATTGTGCGAAATATATCCATGCATCCTTTGAGAAAGAACCGATACCGGAATTTGAATCAGAATCCGTGATCTTTCAGGGGACAAGCTGCGGATGCGAAAGGAAAATGCAGCCAGAAAAATATTTTGATGAAAAAGAGAATTTCTGGAATACGGATCATGCGAAGATGGGATACTCTTCTTATTATAACAAGTTTATGGAGGATTTGTTATCTGAACGGGATCACAGAAGTTTTTTCAATACGATATTTCAGCATGTATATCAGGTGCGGCCATTCCATTCGCTTAGTATATGCATGAATGATTACTGGAATTCATCGGAGGTTATGATCAGTGAGGACGCAATGCGTTCTAACGGCTATACGGACAAGATATATCGTATCATAAAATGTGGACCGAGTGAACACACAGACAATCGTATCAGCTTTGATGACATATTTGAAATGAAAGAGATGATACCGGAACTATCTGAGCAAAGAGAGTGTCCGGAGACATTTTTCTTTACACCATTGTATTTTGATAACCGAAGCTTTGGTTATGCAGTTATTGGTTTTACAGATACAGAAGCACAGTTTACAGAAGTTTACATAAACTGGTTAAAGAGTATTATGCAGAGTATGGAAGCGTTTTATCGTCAGAATGGTCTGCGGGAGTTGTTGCGCCAGATGGAAGCAACACAGATTCGTGATGCAATGACCGGCTTGTATAATTATAAGGGCTTCTTACAGAAGGGAAATGAGCTTTGTGAAAATGCGACATTTGATGGTAAATCAATAGCGGTGATCGCGATTGATATTAATAAATTAAAGGATATCAATGCAAGCTATGGAAGAAAAGCAGGGGATGCCGCTATTTTAAAATTGGCGCAGCTGATATCGGAAAGTCAGGATGATGATGCTATATGTGCCCGTATCAGTAATGATGAATTCGTTGTTGCATTCCCGGTTGAAGCATCTGATGAAACATGCGGAGAGGCGTTTATCAAACGTCTGTCGGATAAGATAAAGCAGTATAATGAATTGCGCAAAGAGGCATATGAGATTGAAATCTGCACGGGTATCCGTTGTGATATGATCTCCGGTTCGGAAGCCCTGGATCATCTGATCAATGAAACTATCAATGTGAAGAACAATAAGAAGGCCATAGAGCAAGGAAAAGAGGAAAGGGCAGGTGTTCTGACGGATAAACAGAAAGCGGATGACCATTTGATGGAATTTATTCTGGATAATAACCGGTTTGTTTATCATTTCCAGCCAATTATCAATGCCAGAACAGGAGATGTTTATGCATATGAGGCTCTAATGCGTGCGGACACAGAGCGTAAGATTTCGCCGCTTGATATGCTGGAAAGTGCAGATCGTCTGAACCGTTTATATGATATAGAAAAAGCGACATTTTTTAATGTGGTTGATTACATAGAGGAACACTCTCGGGATTTTGAGGGTAAGAAAGTATTTATTAACAGTATTCCGGGGTGTCAGCTGACAGGTAAGGATAAGAAGAAATTAACTGAGATTATGGAACAGCATGCAGGAGAGCTTGTTGTTGAATTTACAGAAGAAACAGAGATGGGGGATGTTCAGTTAAAGGAGCTGAAGAACTCCTTTGCAAAGATGAACATTGAGACTGCCATTGATGATTATGGTTCCGGTTATTCCAATGTAAATAATTTACTTCGATACATGCCTCGGTTTGTAAAAATCGATCGTATGCTTATGACAGATATACACAAAGATATCCAGAAACAGCATTTTGTAAAGGATATTATAGAATTTGCGCATGATAATGATATTCTGACCCTGGCAGAGGGAATTGAATTGACGCAGGAGCTGCGGGAGGTTATTAAGTTGGGCGTTGATCTGATTCAGGGTTATTATACATCAAGGCCGCAGCCGTATGTTGTGCGTTCGATCGATGAACGTGTGATGAATGAAATTGTTCAATATAATCAGAGTCTGAATGCCAGAATGTATAAGAAAGAATATGAGACGGATTATAATGATACGGTTTCCATGGTTCAGCTTGCCGCTAATAAATATACAAGCATTAAGGTTAAGAAAGCACGGGGAATCAATAAAAAGATCATAATCAAAGGTTCTGTCGGTTTCCAGCCGAATATACTGATGTCTGTAGAAGATGGATTCCGTGGCACCATCATACTTGAGAATGTCAGTCTTGCGGGAGAACGCGGAATTCCGTGTATTGATATCGGTAAGAAGTGTAATGTAAATCTTCAGATTACCGGAGAAAACGAACTACGTACAGGAGGTATCAGAGTTCCGGATAGTTCAGTGCTTACGGTTGTAGGAGACGGTAATCTGACGATCAATCTGAATTCGGGAAAATACTTTGGCATTGGTAATTCATTGGATGAGTATCATGGCGAACTCAACTTCTATCAGGATGGTGGAATCATCATTAATGCAAATGGTATGAAGGGCATTGGTATTGGTTCCGGACTTGGCGGTGTTATCAACATCAAACGCGGACATTATGAGTTTGATATGAAAGGTCAGGAAGGAGCCTGTATCGGATCTGTAAATGGTGATTCCGAATTGTTTATAGAATACTGCGATATGGATATTTATTCAGGTATATCAAACGGTACGATCATTGGATCTGTAAATGGTGATGCAGATATTAAGCTTGAGAATATATCGGCAAAGCTTCAGGGGGCAGGTAATATTATAACCGGTATCGGAACGATTGCCGGTAACAGTTGTATGGTTCGTCTGGAAAATGTAAATATCTCGTCGAATATCCGTGCAAAGGAATGTTATGGCATCGGATGCCGTGCAGGAAGAACGGATATCTATATCGGGTATGCGGCAGTTAAAAGCGTGGTACAGGGCAAGGCGGCGGTTGCCTTTGGTAATTCGGTCATGTCTGCCAAGCTGTACTGTTCCAATGCTGATATTGGAACGAATGCCGTTACAGAGTTCAATTCAGATATCGGAGCACTTGAAAAGAATATACAACTGGAGAACGGTCGTGCAGAGTTTATCCTGAATGGACAGGAGATCAAACGTCAGATTCTCGCAGCAAGATTATAAGAGGATATACACAGCCAAAAAGCGAGGGCTGTAAAAAATACACCCCTACAGATTGATTGTGCATATAATAAACAATGACACATTTCGTTTCTACCCGATGAGCATATGTAGTAAATAAAAAAGACAAAACCGAAATGGTTTTGTCTTTTTCTACGTGCATGAGAGGATTCGAACCCCCGACACCTTGGTCCGTAGCCAAGTGCTCTATCCAGCTGAGCTACATACACACGTTGTTCAACAACAGATAGTATTCTATACCAGTTCTATAAATTTGTCAAACAAAATCTAAGATTTTCTTAAAAAATTTCTGTATTTTTTTCAAGACACAATTTGATCTGTGGCTGAGCACCATCTCCGTAGATCATATTTTTAATCTCCTGCATTTCGAGGTCTGTTTGAGAGATAACATCAGCACAATGTTTTAAGCGACCGGAGATAAGTTCGGGATCGGCGACATCCTTTTTATAACGGAGCTGGTGGTCAAGACTTGCCCAGAAGTCCATCGCGATGGTACGGATCTGAACTTCTACCCGCATATTTCTCGTATGGTCGGCAAAGAAGACAGGAACTTCTATGATCAGATGAAGACTACGGTAACCATTTGGCTTTGGATGGCTGATATAGTCTTTTGCCTCAATCAGAGTAATGTCATTCTGACTGATGAGCTTCTCTGCAACGGCGTAGATGTCATCGATAAAGGAACAGATAACACGGAGTCCCGCAACATCATTCAAATTATATACGATATTTTCTACGGATACCTGACATCCTTTCGAAGACAGTTTTGTTGCGATACTGACCGGTTTCTTGATGCGTGATTGGATAAATTCAATCGGATTTCGGTTATAGCGGACGCTGAAATCTGTATTTAATACATCCAGCTTGGTCTGAACTTCCTTGATCGCACAGGAGTACATCATCATAAGCTCCTCGAATCGTTTCATGTCTTCTATAAAAGGATTCTGCTCCGGATATAGAAGAGCGTCAATATAGCTTCTGTATATATTTGTATTTGTATTATTATCTTTAGCAGACATATTCATAATCTCCGTTTCTGTTTTAGGCAATCTTTATTTTATCAATTTGCATGAATAGACAAAAAATCATTGTCCCTATCATTCTACTACATTTTAAAGGTAGAGTATACTATAAAAACGTGATAAAATGAGCATTGCGACGGATGTGCTTGCACATATCGGCATAATGCGAGAAAGAAGTGAATTATATGAGATATTTGGATCGGCTGATTGCATCAGAGGTTCTTCCGAATGCTTATAAAGAGTGGCGGGGATACCGACAGAAGCTGACAGACTTTATAGAAGAAAATTGTGTGGCCGAAGGAGGGTGTAAGCCTGTTCTTGCTATATGGGGAGCAGGACGGTCAAATGACATCGATCTGGCAAGACTTGCAGAGAGATTTAAGCTGGTTTTGATCGACCGGGATGCAGAGGGACTTGCACAGGCGTGTAAGGCCTATGGATTGGAGGAAACAGATGCTATTTGTGTGGATCTTCCTTTCTGGAATGTAGAGCTTGAGACTTATGAAATGTTTGAAGCATTGCTTGCAGAGGGTGAAGAAGCAGAGATTGTGATCGAGCATTTGAAACAGGTTGCATTTGACAACAGCCACAGGGTATTGCCGGAGATTGGACGAAGGTTTGACTACAGCGTCTGCGTAGGACTTCACAGTCAGTTGAATGCGAGATTTGCAGGCCTGTTATATATGTATCGGGAGAATTATGACGAGGAAGAATTGCAGATGATCGAGAATGCGATCCGGGCATTAAACGAAGTTGCGGTTACCCGGACAAATGATGTGATCTATATGCTGACGGAGAAATTAATGGTGTTCGGGTTAGAATGGGCAGTTGTAAATGAATCCGCTATGGATCAGTGGGAGAATCTTGTCCCTGAAGAAATTGAAGGAGCATTGCAGCTTCGTCATGACATCGGAATGCATAAGGGTTTTGATATCCGGATTGAAGCGGAGCGGCGGTTGTTCTGGCCATTTGCATGGAAGGAGCGAAAGAAGGGGTATGTGATGGAATTGCTGGCAGTACAGCCTCTTGAATAATAGAGGAATTGGGTCTATACGAAGCCGGACAGAATATTAGCAAATTGAAGTGAAATGAACAGTAATAGAAAATCGGAAAAATTCCATAAAAACAGGGGTAAAAACGTATAGCGGTTATAGGGAGAGACAAATGACAGACAGAGAATTTGGAAAATATATGTCTGCGATCGCACAGGGAGACCGGGAGAGCCTTCGGGCAGTGTATGACGAATATCTGAAGCTGATCTTTGCGGTGGTCTATGATACGATCCGGCAGAGAGAGGAAGCGGAGGATGTTACATCGGAGTTCTTCATCAAGCTTTATCGGATCGCAGACAGTTATAAGAAGGGAACCGGTCATAAGAGATGGCTTGTGACGATCGCAAAGAATATGGCGATCGACCGGATACGAAAGATCGATCGTGAAATGCTGGTGGATGAAATGCCGGAGCGAGACGAAGGAAAGACGATGGAGAGTCAGGTAGTGGAGAATCTGACATTGAAGCAGGCAGTTGCCACGCTAAAGCCGGAGGAGCAGGAGATTCTGGATCTGAAGGTAGTCGGAGGATTTACATTTAAAGAGATCGCGGAAATGAAAGGGCGACCGATCGGAACGATCACATGGATCTATAATCAGGCAATACAAAAATTAAGGAGGTGCAGGCTGTGAGAGATGAACAGAATAAGAACAGACAGACGGAAGAAGACAGATTCATAGAAGCTTATCTGAACCGGATCGATGCAGAAGCACCGGATCTGTGGGATCGGATCGAAGCAGGACTTGACCGTGAAGCAAAGGATGTAGAAGAAAAACAAAAGAAAACCTCAAAGGTAAAATATGTAATTCCGGTTCTTGCGATCGCAGCGGTTCTTCTGGCCGCAGTGATCGCGACACCGTTGCTGTCTGATTCTAAGCGACATTCGAAAGAAATAAATGCAGGCAGGACAACGGATGTTTCAAATGATGGGCTGGATGCAGCAGAGAATTCAAATATATCCGATCGGGCGGAAGATTATGTGGATGAAACAGCGGATTCCATACCGGAGACAGTACAGAATGAAACTGCCAACAGACCGACACAGAATACAACAGAAGCTATACAGATGAATGGAGCCGGTGGAGATTCGTCCGATGTTCAGGCGGAAGCAGGCCATACAAAGAGTCAGACAGATGCACAGGAAAATGCGGGATGTACAGATCTTCAGGTGCCGGAATCAGCTGATATGGATGCATGGCAGGAAATGAGTAATATAGCAGTTACACTTCAGATCACAGAGATTGTAACAGCAGAGCCGGATGCGGTACAAAAATATGCCGCAAAACTCTTGCAGGTATCTGATGCATCCGGGGAATTAATAACCGGTCAGGACATCGTATTGCAGCCGGAAGAAGCAGAGACATTTTCGGTAGGGGAAGAAGTAACAGGTACACTTCTCCGATATGATTCTGAACAACAGGCATGGATCTTAAGCAGACAGTAGTTGATCTGTAAGAAAAAAATCCATAAAAAGAGGATACCCATCCGTATCTTAGTCATAAATAGAACAGATAGCTGTAAAATTTCGTTTTCACATTCGACGATTGATAACGTCGGAGGTGATCAGAGCAGAAATTATGCAGATATCGGATAGTGACTAAGATAAGGAGGGTATTTTTTATGAGAAAAATCAGACGGATGGTAAGTGTGGTTATGATCTCCTGCATGATGGCGGGCTGTCTTGCAGGCTGCGGAAGCTGGAAAGAAACAGGAGGCACGCATGGAGAACGACAGGGAACGGAAAGCCGGTCAGGTACGGAGCGGGAGAGCATCGCAGAAAGATACAGACAGAAAGCCATAAAAGAGGAATTTGAAGAAAATATAGCGGAAACCGGACAGTCACAGCAAAATATGGCTGTGCCGGAAGGTATAGAAGAAGAGGCTTGTGATAGTGTGGTTTCGGCTGCCGATACATGTAATTCGGTAATGGACAGTGCATCAAATTCTGAATATGTAAAAATCGGATATGGAGAATCCGGTTATGATACCAGAGAGTATGACTATCAGGAAGAACACCGTTTTGTGTCTGCTAAAGATTTCCCGCTTTCAACATTTGCGGCAGACTGTGATACAGCTTCCTACAGCAATATCAGAAGTTATATCGAAGAAGGAATGCTGCCGCCTGCAGGAGCAGTCCGGGTCGAAGAAATGATCAATTATTTTGATTATGACTATGTATCAGGCCCGGAGGCTGGGAAGAAGTTTGCAGTATATACGGAATATGCGGATTGTCCATGGAATAAAGATACAAAGCTGATGATGGTAGGACTGAATACGGCCGCGATCGATATGAGTGAGAAGAAAGCATCCAATCTGGTATTCCTGATCGATACATCCGGTTCTATGTATGAGGAAAATAAACTGCCGCTGGCACAGAAAGCATTTAAAATGCTGGCAGAGAATCTGGATGAGAACGACAGGATCAGTATTGTTACATATGCGGGTTCGGATACGGTTGTTCTAAATGGCGTGGCAGGTTCGGAGGCCTATACGATATGCGAGGCACTGGATTCGCTGGAAGCATCCGGCAGCACAAATGGAAGTGCGGGACTGATCACGGCATATGAGATCGCAGAGCAGCAGTTTATAAAAGACGGAAATAATCGGGTGATCCTTGCGACGGATGGGGATCTGAATGTCGGGCTGACAAGCGAGAGTGATCTGGTAGGATTGATCACTGAGGAGAAGGACAGCGGTATATTCTTGAGCGTTCTGGGATTTGGCTCTGATAATCTGAAGGATAACAAATTAGAAGCATTGGCAGATCACGGAAACGGTAATTACTCGTATCTGGATTCTGTCTATGAAGCAAAGAAGGTTCTGGTTGACGAAATGGGTGGAACCTTATATACGGTTGCAAAGGATGTCAAAATGCAGATTGAATTCAATCCGGAGCAGGTGAAAGGTTATCGGCAGATCGGATATGAGAACCGTACGCTTTCCGCAGAAGATTTTGCAGATGATACGGTGGATGGCGGCGAGATCGGAGCCGGTCATGTGGTGACTGCACTCTATGAGGTGGTTCCGGTCGATTCGGAATTTGACGTGCCGGGGGCAGAGACAAAATATACATCGAAAAAGCAGAGTACAGATTATTCCGGCGAACTGGCAACCGTGAATATCCGTTACAAAGAACCGGATGGAGATAAGAGCACACTGGAAACAGCCGTTATAAAGGCAGAAAGCGGTCAAAAGGGAATGTCTCATGACCTGAGCTTTGCATCGGCGGTTGCGGTATATGGAATGCTGCTTACGGACAGCGCATATAAAGGAATAGCGACGTATAAGATGGTGGAAGAACTTGCGGAAGCAGGAATCACGGTTCAGACGGATGAAAGAAACATGGCTCAGGCAAGCAACGACCAGTTATACCGGAGCCAGTTCCTTGAACTGGTGCGGAAGACGGAGAAAATACCTCAACGTGAACCGGCAGCACAGATGTGGCAGTGCGATTAACAGACGGCCGGTTGTTTATACTCGAAATTCATAATAAATATAAGCCGTAAAAGGTGTTTTTTCTCTGATATATGCTAACATTTTTATTTTTAAGCGTATAGAAGCACTTCCCTTTTATTGATAATTCTTGTATAATAAAGCATTAGAGTTGCCAAAAGGCAAATATAAGAAATGACAGGAAGGATAAATTAATGGGTGAAAAAAAGATAATGCTCGGTAATGCAGCGATCGCCAGAGGCGCATATGAGGCCGGTGTAAAGGTATCAGCAGCATATCCGGGTACTCCAAGTACAGAGATCAGTGAGAATATTGTAAAATATCCTGAGATATATGCAGAATGGTCTCCAAATGAAAAAGTTGCAACAGAGGTTGCGATCGGAGCATCATTTGCCGGTGTCCGTTCAATCGTATCAATGAAGCATGTAGGTGTGAACGTAGCTTCAGATCCATTATTTACAGCAGCATATACCGGTGTAAAGGGTGGTATGGTTTTAGTAGCAGCCGATGATCCGGGTATGTATTCATCACAGAATGAACAGGATTCCAGACTGGTAGCAAGGACAGCGATGATTCCGGTGTTTGAACCATCTGACAGTATGGAAGCAAAGGAGTTCACAAAGTATGCATTTGAATGCAGCGAGAAGTACGATACTCCGATCATGCTCCGTACAACAACCAGACTGGCACATTCACAGGGCGTTGTTGAATTAAATGACAGAGTAGAAGTAGAAGACAAGCCATACGAGAGAGACATTAAGAAGATGGTTATGATGCCGGGTAATGCGATCCCTCGTCATGTATTTGTAGAACAGAGATTAAAGGACATGGCAGCAGACGGTGAGGATATGCCGATCAATCGTGTAGAGATGAATGATACCAGCGTTGGTGTTATCACCAGCGGTATTCCATATCAGTACGTAAAGGAAGCAATGCCAAATGCCTCCGTATTAAAGCTCGGTATGGTAAATCCGCTTCCTAGAAAGTTGATCGAAGACTTTGCGGCAAAGGTTGATAAGCTGTATGTTATTGAGGAGTTAGAGCCTCATATCGAGACACAGGTAAGAGCCTGGGGCATCGATGCAGTAGGTAAGGAGCTTTTGACCGTTCAGGGTGAATACAGTGCAAATATGTTAAGAGAGAAGATCCTCGGCGAGAAGGTTGAGCAGGAAGAACCTGCAAAGGTTGCACCTAGACCACCTATCCTTTGTCCGGGATGCCCGCATAGAAGTGTATTTTCAGTATTAAACGAACTGAAGATCCATGCAGCAGGAGATATCGGATGCTATACACTGGGAGCAGTTGCGCCGCTTAGCGTAATTGATACAACCGTATGTATGGGATCTTCCATTTCTACATTACATGGTATGGAAAAAGCAAAAGGAAAAGATTACATCAAGAACTGGGTTGCGGTTATCGGTGATTCCACATTTATGCATACAGGTGTAAACTCTCTGATGAACATGGTTTACAACAAGGGTACAGGAACCGTTATCATCCTTGATAACTCAACAACCGGTATGACAGGACATCAGGATCATGCAGCGACCGGTAAGACCTTGCAGGGTGAACCTACATATGCAATCAACATTTATAAATTGTGTAAGGCGATCGGTATTGACAGTGTACATGAGATCAATGCATTTGACATTGACGGTTTAAAGAAGCTGATCAAAGAGGAAGTTGCAAAGGATGAGATCTCTGTTATTATCACCAAGTCTCCTTGTGTTCTTTTAAAGACAACCAAGGTAACAGGTGTATGCAGAGCTATCCCGGAGAAATGTAAGAAGTGTGGTATGTGCTTAAAGCCGGGATGTCCGGCAGTTATCAAGCAGCCGGATGGAACGATCCAGATCGATGAGACCATGTGTAATGGTTGCGGACTGTGTATGAAGCGTTGTAAGTTTGATGCGATCGAAAAGGAGGAATTCTAATGGCTGTAAAGAATATTATGATAGTTGGTGTCGGTGGACAGGGAACTCTTCTTACAAGCCGTATCCTCGGTGGTATCACGACAGCAGCAGGTTATGATGTAAAGCTCTCCGAGGTTCATGGTATGAGTCAGAGAGGCGGTAGTGTTGTTACATATGTAAGATATGGTGAGAAGGTTGCGGAACCGATCGTAGAAGAAGGTCATGCAGATGTTCTGATCGCATTTGAGAAGCTTGAAGCTATGCGTTATGCTCATTTCCTGAAGAAGGACGGCGTGATTATTGCAAATGATCAGAGAATCGATCCGATCACGGTTGTAACCGGTCAGGCAGAATATCCGGAACACATCTTAGAGACATTGTCAGAGAAGCATAAGGTGATCTCCATCGATGCGATGGCAGAGGCAAAGAAGCTTGGCAATCCAAAAGTATTTAATACGATCATTATCGGTGTTGCTGCAAAACATATGGATTTTGACCATGACAAATGGGTAGAGGTTATCAAAGCAACGGTTCCTCCAAAGACAGTTGAGATGAACCTGAAGGCATTTGAAGTCGGATATGCATTATAAAGATTAAAATTAAATAAATGGTTTATTACAGAAGCATCTGTGAAAAACCGTCAGGGAAAATACCTTTTGTACATAAGAAACAGTTCATGCAGATATGTACAGGAGGTATTTTTACATTATGTATAATAATTGAAGCAAAAACTGTCGATTTTTAGGTACTTTTGACAAAAAACAGTGGACGATATGGCTTATATAGTGTAAAATCAAAAATGTGGGTGCTTTCATGCGAAAAGAAAATTGGTGGAAACGTACAAGGAGAATTCGTAATGAATAATGATACAATAAATGTTGATATCAGTAAAAAATGGCGGTTGTTGTTGTGGAAGGTATTTTTGTCGGCTGCGATCATGTTCATGGTTGTGGAAGTAATCATATGTCTGGTAAAAAAAGATTTGGGAATGACGCGAGGAGCGTATATGGGGTTATATGTAGCAATTCCTCTTGTCATATATGCAGGGGTGTTGTCCGGAACCGTATATGTTTTGAAAAAAAACAAGCTGACCGAGAACGGAGCTGACTGGCTGGTATCCATGATGATGTTTGTGATCTTTATTGTTCCGGCATTTGAGCATTATAATGCGATCGTACTAGCGCTGTTGCCTATGGTTTCAATCGTGATCACAGCCGTATTTGCGAATCAGAATATTACACTGGTGATGACGCTTCTGACATTCTGCAGTCTGATCATTAATGATATCCGTCTGTATAGCCTGTTTGAGTGGAAGGAGATTAGCTTTGGGGCGTATGTAACAGCTTCATTTGGGTTGGTTTTAGTTTTGAGCGTGGTAACCTTCTTGTTGAATATGCATACGAAAGAGCTGATGGAATCCATCGGTAACTTCACAGTTCGTCAGATGAATCTTATGACAGAGCTTCGTAAAGATCCGTTGACAGGATTATATAACAGACGTTCCTTTGAGGAGAGCCTGGAGAAAGAAATCCAGCGTACAGAAGAAACCGGAGAGAAAGCATATATTGCGATTTTTGATATCGATCATTTCAAGAATGTAAATGATACATACGGACATAGCAATGGTGATGTGGTTATCAAGGCACTTTGTAAGATGCTAAAGGAGAAATCCAAAGACTATGGTCTTGCATTCCGTTACGGTGGAGAGGAATTTGTTATACTGTTCAATAATATTGAATTGCCGAAGGTTATCAATGTAGTAGAGGATGTAAGAACAGAATTCCGATGCTACTACTTCCAGTTCATGAATAACAGTGGAATCACCTGTAGCTGTGGTGTTGCGGAATATTCCAAAGGAGAGAGTGCAAAGGCATGGTTCAATCGGGCAGATAATTCGCTGTATCAGGCGAAGGAAGCCGGACGTAACCGAACCGTTGTGAGCGAATAAGATAATAAAAAAAAGAAATCAGTAATTTAAAAACAGTGATATCTAAAAAACAGAGAAATTGGTACTACAAGTATGCCAGTTTCTCTGTTTTTTTACATGTTTTCAAATTGGTATAAAAAAATATAAAATTGGTATTGCAAAACCAGTTGATAGGTGGTATATTATGTTTACAAAGTGGTTCACAAAAAGAACCACAAAAGGAGATGAAAATGGAGAAGGATATGGAATATTATATTCAGGTTTCCGGTCGTATCATGAAAGATAATCTTGATAAAAGAAAGTCTCTTACCCAAAAGATATGCGACTGGTATCTGGATCAGGACAAAGAAGATATATGTCTGATCGCATCCGGATCGTCCCTGAATGCAGCATATGCAGCTCGACCATTTCTTTTAAAATACAGTAAATTTGATATCAGTGTATTAAGTACAGTGGAATATCTGGATGTTTACCGGGAGAGAGAAAAGAACCGGTTTACGATTTTAATATCCCAGAGTGGATGCAGTACAAACATAATTGAAATTATGAAGGAGCTGGATAAAGAGCATCAACCATTTGTTTTGTTAACAGGGAATGAGAATGGCAGTGCAAGCAGATACACGGATCGTCTTGTGGAGTATGGAGTTGGGAATGAAACGATTGATTATGTAACTCTTGGATATTCTACTTTGGTCGAGTTTCTGATGCTTATGATACTGGAGATAGGTTTTCAAAAAAAAAGAAATCAGTGATCAGGAATATGAAACTGCAGTAAGCCAGATCCGGAAAGCTTGTGAAATGCAGGAGCTTTGCCTGATACAGGCGAAAGAATTGGTACAAAAACGATATCAGGATCTTTTGTGTATGGAAAAAGCAATACTGGTCGGCGATGGAGCCAATCTGGCAACGGTCAGAGAGGGAGCGTTGAAATTTCAGGAAACTCTGAAAGTCTCGACGGTATATTATGAGAGCGAAGAATTTATACATGGACCGGATATGCAGCTAACTCCGGATTATTCGGTTTTCTTTATAGACTGTGGTAAAACCTCTGATCGACTGTATGATATTTATAAAGCAACATCGTTGATCACGGAACATTGCTATATGATTACGGATCAGGTTCACGATAAACGAAATGGACAGATTCGGATACCATGCCGGCTTCCGGCAGAGATCACACCGTTATATACAGCTGCATTGTTTCAATATATAGCGGCTCATGTAACAAAAGAAAAAAATAATTTTACTTGTCATCCGCTGTTTTCCCGGATGGAACAGGCTGTTTCGCCAAAAACAGAAGACTATGACAGGATTATGAAAGAAAAGCTTGAAAGGAGCAGAAGGGAGGAGAACGGATGAGAAAATATGTCTTAGCAACACACGGAAAGATGGCCGAAGGAATGTTGACAACGATTGAAATGCTGGCAGGTACACAGGAAAATCTGACCTGTATCAATGCTTATACAGATGAATGCCCGGATCCGCTTCCGGAATTAAAGAGAATTGTTGAAGCGAATTCAGAGGCAGAGATTGTGATAATGACAGATCTTTTAGGCGGAAGTGTGAATAATAATGCATCCGCATTATTGTCTGATCCAAGGATACATGTTGTTGCCGGTGTGAATCTGGCTGCAGTGATCGGTATCCTGTTGAGTGCAGAGGATCAGGATACGGCATCTGTAATTGAAAGTGCGGTTGCAGAGGCTAAAGATATGATGGTTTATTGTAATACAGTAAATGCAACGTATGATGATGATGATTTTTAATCTGTGTATTGACAGAAAAGAAAGGAGAAGGTTTATATGATTAAATCAATTCGTGTTGATTATCGTCTCTTACATGGACAGGTAGCAGTGTCATGGACAGCATCATTAGGGGCAGATTGCCTGCTGCTGGTAAGTGACACGGTTAAAAATGATCCGCTGAGATTAAACGCACTAAAGATGGCGAAACCATCCGGAACAAAGGTTGTAGTAAAAAATACAGCGGAAGCTGTAGAGGCATTGAAAAGCGGGGTAACTGATAAATATAAATTATTTATCATCTGTGAAACGGTAGAAATAGCCAAAGCAATCATTGAAGCTACAGGAGAAAAGACATTAAATATCGGCAACATTGCATACCATGAAAATGCAAAATTATATGGTAGAAGCGCATATATGGATGCAGCCGAGCTGGCTCTGGTAAAAGAGATGGTTGATGATGGCGTTGATGTATTTATTCAGATGATCCCGGCTGATAAAGTAATTAAATGCAAATCGCTGTTTTAACGGATGAATGGAGGGACAGATTATGATATTAAAAACAATACTTATTTTTCTGATCGGCCTGCTTGGTTATTCAGAATGGCTGCTTGGTACAAGCTGCCTGCAGCGACCGATCGTTCTTGGACCGTTAGTAGGTCTGGTAATGGGAAACCTTCCGGCCGGTATTATTATGGGTGCAACTATGGAACTTGCACTTGTAGGAGCCGTATCGATCGGTGCATATAATCCGCCGGATCTGATCGCAGGCACTGTGCTCGGTGTTTCACTTGCGATTCAGTCAGGAGCCGGAGCGGAAACAGCTTTAGTACTTGGTATTCCGATCGCAACCGTAATGCTTGCGGCAAATACCGGTATCTGCCAGCCGTTGATGCTTGTTATGATCCACAAATGTGACCGTGATGCTGAAAAAGGTAATATACGGGCATTTAACAGAGATTATCTGATCGCAGGATATCTTCAGAATCTTTTTGGTATTGTCTGCATCCCACTTGCATTTTATTTTGGCAGTGATGCAGTAACAGCACTTCTTGGTAAAATACCTGAATTTGTTCAGTCCGGTATGGATATAACAGCAGCACTGCTTCCTGCACTTGGTTTTGCAATGCTTGCACAGCAGATGATGAATCGCAAGGTTGCACCATTTTTCTTCCTTGGCTTTTTCCTGGTATCATACCTTGGAATATCCACAACAGGAGTTGCGATTTTTGCCGTACTTATTGTGATAATCGGAGTAACATTCGGCATATTCGGAGACAAGCAACAGGGGGAAGTACCGGTAGTTGAAAACGCAGATAACGGAGGTGATTTTGATGAGTTCTAAGATACATGCAGACTACGATAAGGTAGTTACGAAAAAAGATCTCACAAAGGTGTTTTTAAGAGAGATCACATATGAACATACATGGAATTATGAACGAATGGGAAATGTAGGATTTTGTTTTTCCATGTATCCGGTTTTAAAGAAACTGTATCCGGATAAGAAGGATCTGGCAGCTGCTATGAAGCGTCATCTGACGTTATATCAGACCAGCCATTATCTTGCAACATTTCAGATGGGTATCACAGCCGCAATGGAAGAGGAAAATGCACAGGATGCAGATTTTGATACAGATTCGATTGGCGCAGTAAAAACAGCATTAATGGGACCTATAGCAGGAATCGGCGATTCTCTGTTCTGGGGCACGATCAAGGTAATCGCAACAGGAATCGGATGTTCACTTGCCTTGCAGGGGAACATTCTCGGACCTATTCTCTTCCTTTTGATCTTTAACATTCCGGCATATCTCTGCAGATGGTTTGGAGTATTCCTTGGATATAAAATGGGTCGTGAATCCATGGCAAAGATTGTTGAATCCGGTTTGATGAAGGTAGTTATGGAAGTAGCCTCTATCATGGGTATCATGGTAGTTGGCGGCATGACGATGGATATGACGTCGATTAATTTTGTAACGCAGATTGGAAGCGGCGAAGAAGCAAGTACAATTCAGGATCTGTTAAATGGCATTGTCCCGGGCCTTCCGGTGCTGTTGCTATTTGGAGTTACTTACTGGTTATTGAAGAAGAAGGTTAATCCGTTGCTTATTATGTTGATCATGCTTGTACTTGGAATAGCAGGAGCATTCTTTGGCTTCCTTGGTTAAAAAGGAGGTAGTAGTAAGGTGAAAAAAATAGTAATTGATATGCATGTACATCCTGCATTTTTAGAGCCGGTATGCAAAACGGAATATCAGAATGAATTTGCAAAAAAGATGTATGGCTTATACAAGACGGATCAGATCCCGGTTGATGCACTGTTAACCTTGATGGATTGTTCCGGAGTGGATAAAGCGGTTTTGCTTCCACTGGATCTGACTACGGAATATGGAGGCATACTAGGAACAAATGACCAGATAAAGGAATTGACAGCAACATATCCGGATCGTTTTATCGGATTTGCCAGTGTAGATCCTCACAGGCCGGATGCGACAGAGATACTTGAAACAGCATTTGCAGAGTATCATCTGGCAGGTCTGAAGCTGCATCCGTCAAAGCAGAAGTTCTATCCGGGAGACGAATACATGGAGCCGATATATCAGATATGCGAGAAGTATAATAAACCGATCGTGTTTCATTGCGGAATGTCGGTAGAGCCGGATACCTTATCTAAATATGCGAGGCCGGTTGAGTTTGAAAAAACAGCATACAGACATCCAAAGCTTCGAATCTGTCTTGCACATTGCGGATGGCCATGGGTGCAGGAAACTTGTATGCTGATGCTCAAATACAGAAATGTTTATGCGGATACAGCATTCCTGTATTTTGATACAGCCCCGGAGTTTTATCACAAGGTATTCGAAGTGGATATGGGACCGCACTGGATCGATCGAAGCTTCAGACATCAGATCATGTTTGGCTCTGATGATCCGCGGTTAGAGATGCGGAGAATGAAAAAGGCTATAGAAGCTATGGATATAAGAGAATCTACCAAGGATCTGATATTTGGACAGAACGCGATTGAGTTTCTGGGATTGGAGGTATGATGGTAACACATGGCAGTATAGAGGTGCTGACAAAAGAATATAACTGTCTGGTGAAAATTACAGATGATATCAGGCAGGTTGTAGAAAAAAGCAAAATCAGAAATGGTGTTGTATATGTTATAACAGCACATACGACAACAGGAATTGCAGTTAATGAAGGATTGGAGTGCCTGGAATATGATATTGGGCATCTGATGGAAAGACTTGTTCCTGAGGATGGAGAATATGCCCATGGAAGGCTGTTAGATACCTACGGTGCGATGGCAGGCAATCCGACCGGACATTTAAAAGCCCATCTGACCGGAAATCATTGTGTATTCCCGGTTATAGATGGAAAGCTGAAAAGTGGAAGTGCACAGGACATATATCTGTGTGAATATGATGGACCGCAATATAGAACAATTTATATAACTATTATAGGGGAATAAAAAATAACAGGAGGAAAGAACTATGGCATTAAAAAAATTTGACGCAGAGAAATATTTAAAGGACGGAGCAAAGACATACTCATTAAGAGGAGAGGTTGAGGCATTGATTGACCGGATCACGGCAAAGGAATATGACAGCGTATGTATGATTGGTATCGGTGGAACATGGGCAGAATGGTATCCGGTTGTAGAAGTAGCCAAGAAATATACAGATCTTCCAATCTATCTTGAAAATGCAGGTGAATTTCTGGTAAAAAATAAAAAACATATTACAGATAAGACTCTTGTATTTACCTCTTCTGCATCAGGCAATACTATGGAGATCTTGAAGGCAGTAAAATATTGTAAGGATCAGGGAATCAATGTATATGGATTTACAAAGGATGAGACAACTCCTTTAGCAAATCTGCTGACAGACCCGATTTATAATGCATGTGGTGACTGTGAGCATTCTTACTTATTATACTATTTTGTAATGCTCCGTATCTTAAAGAACAGAGGAGAATTTCCACATTATGACAGATGGGCAGATCAGATGGAAAATCTGTTTAAGGATCTCCTTGCGGTAAGAGAAAAATTTGAGCCAAGAGCGATCGAGATCGCAAAGACATATGCACATGAACCATATACAATGTTTACAGGCTCCGGTGTCCTTTGGGGTGAGACCTATCTCTTTACAATGTGTATCTTAGAGGAGATGCAGTGGGTTCGTACAAAGACTGTTTCATCTGCTGATTTCTTCCATGGACCATTGGAGTTAGTTGATGACAGAGTTCCGGTATTTGTAATAAAAGGTGAGGACGAATATCGACCATTAGATGAAAGAGTAGAACGATTTGTAAAAGAACATACAAAGAAAGCTGTTATTATTGATACCAAGGATTACATTCTGGATGGTATCGATGATGAGTTCCGTGTAATCTGCTCTCCGATGATCATTACCGCGATATTAACAGAACGACTTGCTATTCATTATGAGCAGAATACAGGACATAGTCTGGAATTCAGACGTTACTATCGTCAGTTTGAATATTAAAAAGGTCAGGCGGTTATTATGGTTGAATTCACATATGTAATTACAGATGAGCAGGGACTTCATGCCAGACCGGCTTCACAGTTTGTTATGGCTGCTGCAAAATGTAAGAGCACAGTATCCGTAACATTTGGATCCAGAACCGTAAACGCAAAAGGAGTTATGGCAGTTATGAGTCTGGGAGCAAAAAAAGGTCAGGAGATCCTGATAAAAGTAGAAGGTGAAAACGAGGCAGAAGATGCAGCAAACCTGAAAGCGTTCGTTCAGGAAAATCTGTAAAAAGATCGGATTTTAAAGAGGTGACAATATGGTAATATTACAGGGTAAAAGTGTATTTGGCGGAGTTGCTATCGGGAAGATACAATTCTTTAAAAGGGACGAAATCCAGATAAAACGACGTCATGTCGATGATCCGGAGGCGGAAATACGCCGCTTCCGGACTGCAAAGGAAAAAGCACTTTCTGAATTGCAGCAGTTATATGACAAGGCACTTACTGATGTGGGAGAAGCAAATGCCATGATCTTTGAAGCACATCAGTTAATGCTTGAGGATCCGGATTATAATGATTCTGTAGAGAATATTATAAATACACAAAAGGTAAATGCTGAATATGCAATAGGTGTCACATCTGATAATTATGCAGCAATCTTTGAAGCGATGGATGATGCCTATATGCAGGGAAGGGCAGCAGATGTAAAGGATGTATCGAACAGGCTCCTTTCCCAGTTTGCAAAAAAACAGAATGCTTCATTTGAAATGACGGAGCAGGTAATCATCGCGGCAGATGATCTGGCACCAAGCGAGACTGTTCAGCTTGATAAAGATAAGGTGCTGGCATTTATTACAGTGGAAGGCTCGGCAAATTCCCATACAGCGATTCTTGCCAGAACCATGAATATTCCGGCTGTTATAGGAATCGGTGATACATTAACACCGAAATATGACGGAAGACTTGCAATCGTAGACGGTCAGGAAGGAAAGATCTATATTGATCCGGATGAAGAAATCCTTGTTGCCATGAGAAAAAAACAAGCTGTCGAACAGGAACAGCGTGAGCTTCTGGAGACATTGAAGGGCAAAGAAAATGTAACCAGATCCGGGCAGAAGATTAACCTTTATGCCAATATTGCCAATGTATCAGATGTAGGAGCGGCACTCCGAAATGATGCCGGTGGTATCGGGTTATTCAGAAGCGAATTCTTATATCTGGAAAATGAAACTTATCCAACAGAGGAACAGCAGTTTGCAGCTTATAGACAGGTAGCGGAAATGATGGCCGGAAAAAGGGTGATCATCCGTACGTTGGATATCGGAGCAGATAAACAGGTTGGATATTTTAATCTGGAAAAAGAGGATAATCCGGCAATGGGGTTCCGTGCGATCAGGATATGTCTGACCAGACCCGAATTATTTAAGACCCAGCTTAGAGCTATTTTCAGAGCATCCGCGTATGGCCAGATTGCAATCATGTTTCCGATGATCATTTCGGTATCAGAGGTTCGTCGTATTAAAGAGATAATGGACGAGGTGAAGACCGGACTTCGTGCAGATGGAATAGCATTTTCCGATCAGATTGAAACCGGTATAATGATTGAGACTCCGGCTGCGGTTATGATCAGCAGAGAGTTGGCAAAGGAAGTGGATTTCTTTAGTGTCGGAACAAATGATCTGACGCAGTACACTCTGGCAATTGATCGCCAGAACCGGAATCTGGATTCCTTCTATGATTCACACCATCCGGCGGTGTTATCTATGATCCAAATGGCAGCAGAGAATGCTCATGCAGAAGGAAAGTGGATTGGAATATGCGGTGAACTTGCAGCCGATCTAAGTCTGACAGAAAGGTTTTTACAGATGAACATTGATGAGTTATCAGTTGCACCGGGTATGATACTTCCGTTAAGGAAAAAAATAAGAGAGTTATAAAAAGTATACAGAGACAGATCCGCACATGTACGGGTCTGTTTTTGGTCTTATAAACTGACATTTCCTGCTTGTTTGCGTTTGGAAAAGTTGCTATACTTAATAGAGTACAGGAGGGAGTTTGCCATGAAATTGATGAATAAAGATGAGTTTATTGCGTATGAATTAAAATTTTACTTTATGAAAAATAAACTGAAAGAAGGAGAAAAACTCCCATCTGAACGGGATCTGGCTGAACAGTTTGGGGTACAGAGAGCTACCGTCAGATCTGCATATAAATTATTAGAGGATGAAGGGATCATAGAATGCAGGGAACGGAGCGGCAACTACATAGCCCACAGAAGAATGATATCCAATCTTGACCGAATTCGATCATTCAGTGAAAAGCTGGAAAAGATGGGGGCACAAACAAGAAGCAGACTGTTGGCGTTTGAGCGTGTGGAAGTAGATAAGGAACTGAATAAAAGTATTAAGCTTCCGTTAGGAACTCCGTTATTCAAAATTACCCGTATCCGTATGGTCGTAGAAGAAGACAGGGCTGTTCCGATCACCATAGAATATTCATATATACCGGAAAGCAAGGCTCCTAAGCTGATGCGGTTTGATCTGGAAGATAATTCGTTATTTGATATTTTGATTCAGGAATATCATCATATTCCCAAAAAACAGGAATTAACAGTCGGAATTGTATATGCTGATGAAAATGAAGCCAAAGCCTTGAATGTTGACAAGCTGACTGCTCTTGTAAAAAAAGAGGGAATCACATATGACGAGAAAGGTGAGGTTCTGGAATATCTGCAATCGGTGATCAATAAAGAATGGGTCGCATTTGAAAAAGAAGATCCTGTCATTAAGCAAAAGATGGAGGAGGTGCTCCATGGATTATAGAATGCCATTATATATTCAATTACAGGATTCTATTATCAAGAAAATAGATGAAAAAAAATATCTGCCGGGTGAAGCAATACCAAGTGAGAGAAAAATGGCGGAAGCCTATGGTGTGAACCGTATGACCGTAAAACGTGCGATCAGTAAGCTTGTAGAAGAAGGATATCTGGTTTGTAAACCGGGTTCCGGAACGTATGTTGCACAAAGAGATAAGAAAAAGATCGATCTGGATAATTCAAATGAAGCAGGAAATACCGGCATCACAGCGACGCTCCGTAAGGGTGGAATGGAGGTAAAAAACCGCCTTCTCGGGACCGGTGAGATCACAGGAAGTAAATATCTGGGATATAAGCTTGGAATTTCGGATGATGAGATGATATATGGAATTTACCGGGTACGATCAGAGGGTGATATACCATTTGCAGTGGAGTATACATATGTACCGAAAAAATATTTTGATGATCTGGATGAATTTGATTTCGCCAAAGTATCTTTATATGATTATATGGAAGCAAAAGGACATATGCCATGCCATTTTGGACAGAAGCTGGTCATATGTGAGGCAAATGAACGGCTCGCAGAGCTGCTGCAGGTGGAACGTGGAACTGCGATTTATAAGATCGATTATCAGGGTGCGGATGCAGATTATAATATTGTAGAGTTTACCATGAGTTATCTGAATCCTGCTTATACAAAATTCCGATTTGATGTTGAGGTTCCTTAAAGGAAAGACATAAGCGCTTCTGTTACGGATCATATGGATCTTGTTATGCCGGCTTCGGTTTATAATATTAGTACTTGAAAGGTGTTATTTGAAAATGCAATTCAAAAAAGTAGAAAAGAAATGCGAAGGTAAATTTATTACCCGCTATGATATAACATATGAGACAGTGGATCATCAGAAGAAGGTATATGAGATGATCAGCCGGAATGGTGACATTACGGATTTTGAAGGACTGCATGGCAAAATGGCAGATGCAGTTGTGATCATTGCTACGGATGAGACCGGCGAGAAGATACTGATCGATAAGGAATTCCGTCTTGCTCCGGGAGAATGGGTATATAACTTCCCGGCAGGTCTGATCGATCCGGGTGAGACACCGCAGGAGAGTGCGAAGCGTGAGCTTCGTGAGGAGACAGGGCTGGAATTATATGAGATCGATGATTTCATCGGAACCAGCTACAGTGCGGTTGGTTTTTCAAATGAAACAAATGTCTGCGTTGTTGGAAAGGCACGGGGAGAGTTCCATAAGAGTACCTCTACATTAGAAGAGATTGAAGCCGGCTGGTATACAAAGGCAGAAGTCAGAGAACTTCTTAAGAAAGCGAAATTTGCAGCGAGAACACAGGCATACTGCTATGTGTGGAGCAGGGAATAGAGGATAAAAAGTAGAATTTAGAGGAGCACAGGGGACGAAACTTGAAGTGAAAGCCGGCACAACGGTTCTTACAGCCTGCAGCAACCGTATCGTTTGCAGATAAGGGTTGTAAATATCTGGACAGAAAGGAAAAATACGATGCTTCACAAAGATTATGAAAGAAAGATCGATCAGTTAGTAAATGAACTGACATTAGAAGAGAAAATAAAGATGATCCATGGTGCGGGTCTGTTCCGCACCGGGGCAGTAGAAAGACTTGGAATCCCCCCAATCGTGATGTCGGACGGCCCGACAGGGGTGCGGTTCGAATTCTTTAATGATAACTGGGGCAGAGCCGGACATAATGATGATGGAGTTACATATTGTCCGAGTAACAGTGCGATCGCCGCAACCTGGAACCGGGAACTGGCAGGAAAATCAGGAACGGTACTTGGAGAGGAAGCCAGAGGACGTGGCAAGGATATCATACTTGCGCCGGGTGTCAATGTCATGCGGACGCCGCTTTGCGGAAGAAATTTTGAGTATTTCAGTGAAGATCCATATCTGATATCAGAGATGGCGGTTCAGGTGATCGAAGGGATCGAGAGTTCTGATGTGGGGGCCTGTGTGAAACATTTTGCTGTTAATAATCAGGAAACAGAGCGGAACTGGGTGAATGTCGAGATCGATGAACGAACGCTCCGTGAGATATACTTGCCTGCATTTGAAGCAGCAGTAAAGAAAGCAAAGGTAAGATCTATTATGGGTGCTTATAATCTGTTCCGTGGGGTTCATTGCTGTGAAAATAATGAACTGCTCGGTGAGATACTGCGGAAAGAATGGAATTATGACGGCCTGATCGTTTCGGATTGGGGTGGCATCCACGATACAAAGGCCGCAGCAGAAAGCCCGATCGATGTAGAGATGTCAATCTATGCAAACTTCGATGAATACTGCATGGCAGATCCATTGTTAAATGCGGTAAGAAATGGTGAGATCGAAGAGGAAAGAGTTGATGAAAAAGTAAAGAGTATTCTCCGATTCATGCTTCGTGTCAAGATGATAGATATTGTAGAAGTCGAAAGTGGGGACAATGAACAGACGGCTATATCCGCTGACTGTACGGAACAGAAGCCGGCTGTCTATGCGGTTCGTGACCGGAGCCGGAAGAAAGGAAGTTATGATACTTCAGCACATCAGGATGCAGTGTTAGAGACAGCCAGAGAATCAATTGTACTGTTAAAGAATGAAGAACAGAGACTGCCGCTTGCACCTGAGAAGACACATCGGCTTCTGGTGATCGGACATAATGCAGCAAAGCTTCATTCAAATGGTGGCGGAAGTGCGGAGATTGCGGCACTTTATGAGATCAATCCACTGCTTGGCATTAAGATGGAGCTTGGCGGTAACTGCGAAGTGACCTATGCAGAAGGTTATTATGTACCGGATAAGAACAGACAGCAGGTACTGAACTGGCAGGAGGTAAGTCTGGATGAACTGGCATCGGAGCAGGGGGCTTATGAAGGAAATGATCCGGAAGGAAAGAAGATCCAGAAGGCACTTCGTGAAGAGGCGGTTGCACTTGCTTCTGAATATGATGATGTGATCTTTGTTGGCGGTTTAAATCATGATACAGATGAAGAAGGATACGACAGACCGGATCTGAAGCTTCCATATCATCAGGATGAATTGATCACGGAACTTTTAAAAGTGAATCCGAATATGGTCATTGTCATGATGGCGGGAAATCCGGTCGATATGAGTGCATGGATTGATGATGCAAAGTCGATTGTATGGATGAGTTATGCAGGAATGGAAGGTGGCAGAGCACTCGGTGAAATCCTGTTTGGTGAAGTTAATCCATCCGGTAAACTTGTGATGACCATGCCAAAATCTCTTGATCAGATACCGGCGATGGTTTTTGGAGATTTCCCCGGAAGAACCTTAACGGAAGAAGAACATGAAAGAATGAATGCGAAATTGACGGAGACATACAGAGAAGGTGTATTTGTCGGATATCGGTATTATGACAAATATCAGATCCCGGTACAGTTCCCATTTGGCCATGGATTATCTTATACGGCATTTTCCTATGGGGATATGCAGGTAAAAGAGTCGGATGGTCAGACATTCAAGGTACAGATCCCGGTAACAAATACCGGAAAGCTTGCCGGAAAAGAGACGGTAGAGCTGTATGTCGGAGAAACGGAAGTAAGTCCGGAGAATCCTGTAAAGGAGTTGAAGGGCTTCTGCAAGTTATCACTTGCACCGGGAGAAACAAAGTATGCGGAATTTGAATTGACAGCCGATGCATTCCGTCATTTTGATGAGAAGACGGATGCGTGGAAGGTCATAGCAGGAAGTTATACGATCTATATCGGAAGTTCTGTTTCTGATATTCGATCGGTAACAACCATAACAATAAAATAATTAATAGATAAAATGCCGGTATGAACGGTCTGTCTGCCGGTACTATGAACATCACGTTTGCCTACCTTCTTTCATACAATTTTATATGCATATGTCTCCGCTGCGATAAAGTCGTTTGCAGCTCCGACATAGCACAAAATTGTATGAAAATCAGTCGGCTTCTCTATGGATGTTTCATAGTACCGGCTGATAGATCGTTCATACCGGCTTTTATATACATATTGTTTTATTGATATTCGTTGAGCCATTCTATTATGCCGTTTGCGATCGCGGCGGCGTAATCGTCCATGTTATCATCGTAAAGCTCTACGTCTTTTTCGTTGCTGATAAAGCCCATCTCGATGATCAGACTTGTCATATTTGTCTGTTTTATAACGATGTAATCGTTGTCACTGTCAAACTGTGTTCCGGTACGGACACCACGGTTATCGGAGATTCCGACCTTTTCCAGATTGGACAGGATGGTTTCTGCGATCGCATGGTTCTTTTCGGAGCCGGAGCTGTAGATCCATGCTTCTACACCACAGGCCTCAGGATTTGCTGCGTAGTTCCTGTGGAGTGCCAGATAGAGATCAGCGTCGCAGTCATTTGCAATCGTAGCACGTTCTTCGGAAGAAACGGTAGAATCATCATCACGCGTCATGACAACTTTTACTCCGTTTTTCTTTAATAGTTTTGCAACCTTTAAGGAAAGCTTCAGGTTTCCGTCTTTTTCATGAATATTATTAATTCCGGTTGCCCCGATGTCGGAACCGCCATGTCCCGGATCCAAACAGACTGTGTATTTTCCGTCCGGTTTTATGATCGAGACAGCATCCTTGCCGCTTTTTGACCGGCTGACCGCCAACAGGACGGACAGAACGATAACGGTGATGAGCAGGACGATGTTGACACCGATCAGGAATTTTATGACAGACCGCATCTGTGTAACGGTCAGTTTCTTTTTTGTTTTTCCAGCCATAATGTATAAAACTGCCGGAGCAGCCCTTTCTGTTTCTAGTTTATTCTCAACTAAGATACTCTAAAATGATCGGATTTTCAATACGATAGAAAAGATTTAATATTTACATATATCGGTGAAATGCGGTGTAACATGGAACCGGCAGGCGATATAATTTGGCATTTTATATAGAAAAGTGCGAAAGAAATTAATAATTTTCTGAAAAATTTAATATTGTCAAATGAAAACGTGGGTGTTACCCTAAATATAGGGTGGCAGGGAGAAGATAAGAAAAGGAATAAAAGATGATCGTAGATTTTCATACTCACACATATCCGGATAAAATAGCTTCAAAGACACTTGAACTGTTAGTAAGTAGATCAAAGACAAAGCCGGCATCAGATGGTACACTTGCAGGCTTGCAGCATTCAATGACGCAAAGCGGTGTTGATATCTCTGTTGTCCTTCCTGTTGTAACTGCACCACATCAGGTGGAGCGGATCAATGCCGTGGCAAAGACAGTAACAGCCCAGTTTACGGGTAGTGGCGTCTGGTCATTTGGCGGAATCCATCCCGGAAATGATAACTATAAAGAGATTTTAAATGGTATCAAGTCTGCCGGATTAAAGGGAATTAAGCTGCATCCGGATTATCAGGATGCCATGTTCAATGATATCCGTTATAAACGGATCATCAGTTACGCAACAGAGCTTGGTTTGGTCGTTGTGGTTCATGCCGGAGTAGATATCGGACTTCCATCTGTAACACATTGTACACCGGACATGGTGTGTGAGGTATTAGATGAGGTTCAGCCGGAGCGGCTCGTTCTTGCACATATGGGTGGCTGGAATCTCTGGGACGAGGTACTTGCGAAGCTGTGCGGAAGAAATGTATATATGGATACAGCATTTTCTTATGGAGAGATTGCATGGCTTTCGGGTGCTGAACATCGTTGGAAGCTGGCATCGGAGGAGATGTTCCTGAAACTGATCAGAGCACATGGAGCAGACCGGATCGTATTTGGAACAGACAGTCCGTGGACAGATCAGAAGCGAGCCATAAAGGACATACAGGCACTTCCGTTATCAGATGAAGACAAGAAAAAGATCCTTGGAGAAAATGCATTGCAGCTTTTGGGACTGCCGGATGCAGAATAGAAAATATAAAATGAAATATACAATATATTTGAAAGCATTAGAGGATTCATACATAAAAGTAAAATAAATTCCCGATAAATTAGTAAAAATAGACATTGCACAAAAATTAAAAATATGTTACAATTTTGTTACAATAAGAAAGGGAGAGAAGATAGCTCCTAAGACATCCGAAATTTAAGTTGTTGTTTTTTTCACAAAAAAATATTCATAAATACAAGGGACTGCCTGTAAGACGGCGGTCCCTTTCCCCTTTCCCTTTAGTATTATTTTTGCACAAAGAAAAAGAACCAGATCACATCTGGTTCTTAAGAGCTGGGCTACAAGGATTCGAACCTTGAAAATGCTGGAGTCAGAGTCCAGTGCCTTACCATTTGGCGATAGCCCATTGCTGTCAACAGATGATATTATATTATAACAGTTTGAAAAAAGCAAGCATTTTTTTAAAAAAATTACAAAAAGTTATTTATACGCAATGAACACGAAAAAATTGAGAATAAAAATCAATGGAAATAGAAAATCCAGGTAGAAATAATAGCCCGGCTGTTGTATAATGGGAACACTTGTGGAGATGACATTATAATAGGAAATGGAGAATACATATGTACAGTTTTGATGCGATCGTAAGATACAGCGAAACGCATGGAAGACCGGAAGCAAATGCGGCAACGATAGCAAATTACTTTCAGGATTGTGCGATCTTCGATTCAGAACAGGCAGGAATTGGAATTGAATATCTGAAGGACCATAACCGGGCATGGTTTCTGATCTCATGGCAGATCGATGTGGAGCGGTATCCGGTATTACAGGAGAAGATCAGGGTTGGAACCTGGGCATATGATTTTAAGGGTTCCATGGGATATCGTAATATAGTTATTCGGGATGAGAATGGAGCGAATATTGTACAGGCAGCTTCCCAGTGGAGTTATATTGATACTGATACGCTTCGTCCTGTAAGAATTGAGCCTGAAGTAGGAGAAGCATATCCTCTTGCAGAAAAGCTTCCGATGGAATATGCTCCGAGAAAGATCCGGCTGATCGAAGGCATGGAAGAGACAGACAGAAGGGTTGTTCTGCCTTATCAGATTGATTCGAATAACCACATGAATAATGAAGCATATATTGCGCTGGCGTTGGAATATATCGATTCGGATGACATGATCTGTCAGATCAGAAGCGAGTATAAGCGGCAGTTTGTAAAAGATGAATGTATCGTAATAAAGAAAGCAGAAAGAGATGATCTGATACAGTTTGTATTTGCAGATGAGGAAGATCAGACCAGATGTATAGTAGAATTTAAAACAAAGAGAACGGGGAGACAGACAGCATGATCAAGATTGGCGAATGGAACCATTTAGAGGTTGTAAAAGAGAAAGATTTCGGCATTTACCTTGCCGAGAAAAAATACGATGACGAGGAAGTTCTGCTTCCGAAGAAACAGGTACCTGCGGGAACAAGAATGGGAGATCAGTTAGATGTATTTATTTATCGTGATTCCGCAGATCGTCTGATCGCAACAACAAATCATCCGATCATAACGATGGGAGAACTAGCAGTATTAAAATGTGTCAATGTGACAGGCATCGGTGCATTTATGGACTGGGGACTGGAAAAAGATATCCTGCTTCCTTTTAAAGAGCAGACAAGCAAGGTAAGGGAAGGTCAGTCGTATCTGGTCCGGATGTATGAGGATCGTTCCAAGCGTTTGTGCGTCAGCATGAAAGTATATGCCTATCTGGAGACACAGTCCCCATATAAGGCAGGAGATGCGGTAAGCGGAACGGTATTTGAATTTAATCAGAATCTTGGAGCATTTGTTGCGGTTGATAATCGCTATTCAGCCCTGATCCCGATGAAGGAGATCCATTCCCGGATCAATGTGGGTGAGACGGTAGAAGCCCGTGTGGCAAATGTCAGAGAAGACGGCAAACTCAATCTGAGTTTACAGAAGCCGATCCGTGAGCAGATCAACAATGACAGCGAGATGGTATACAATATCATCGAAAGCTATGGAGGAACTTTACCATTTAATGACAAGGCAGATAAAGAAGTGATCGAGAAAGAGTTCGGACTCAGCAAGAATGCATTTAAGCGTGCGGTCGGACATTTGTTAAAAGAGGGTAAGATCCGGATCACAGAGAAAAACATTATCATCAAATAACGGATTCATAAATGAGCAGGAATGTTCAGCAGAAACAAAAAGACAGCTATGCGTGTTATATGGCTGGAAAGTACCAGGAAATGAAAGGATGAATATGAGTAATTTCAAGGTTGAATTAAAAAAAGTAGTAGACGACAGCTATGAGATCGAGATCGGATATGAGTTGGAACAGAAGCTGATCGATGATCTGAAGGCTGGTCTGGTTGGAAAAATATCCAAATTCGTAGTAGTCACAGACAGTAATGTAAAAGAGCTATATGCGGACAAGATTTATAAGATGCTTGAAGAAGCAGGATACAAGACAGATCTTATCAGTTTTCCGGCAGGAGAACTGAGTAAGACCAGAGCGACAAAGGAGTATGTAGAAGATACCATGCTTGCAAAGGGATATCGGAGAGATTGCTGCATTATCGCCGTTGGCGGTGGCGTGGTGACAGACCTTGCAGGATTTGTAGCCGGAACCTATGGCAGAGGAATTCCATTTATCAATTATGCAACGACATTACTTGCGGCAGCGGATGCATCTGTGGGAGGAAAGACAGCGGTCGATACACCGCTTGCAACCAATCTGATCGGACTGTTTAATCAGCCGCAGAAGGTATATCTGGATATCGCAACATGGAAGACACTTCCACAACGGCAGTTATCTTCAGGTCTTGCAGAGACGATCAAGCATGCCTGCCTTGCAGACAGGGAATTCTTCGATTATCTGTCAGAGCATATCGAAGATGTGCTTGCAGTAAAGGATGAGGTATGCAGACATATCGCAGAGAAGAACTGCGAGATCAAATATCAGGTCGTTATGAAGGACGAGCGGGAAAGCGGCTTGCGTGAGGTCTTGAACCTTGGACATACGGTTGGAAGAGCCATCGAGACAGTCAGTGATTATAAGCTGTTGCATGGAGAGGCCGTTGCGATCGGTCTGGTTGCAGAGGTGAAGATGGCAGAACATTTTGGCTACTGTACAGCAGAGGATGAAGCAGCTATGGTTGCCATGTTGAAGCAGGCAGATCTTCCAACGGAGATTCCGGATTATATAGACCGTGAAGCTCTGGTTAAGAAGCTGTATACCGATAAGAAGGTCAGAGACGGACATTTGCGTTTCGTTTTACAGCATGGAATCGGCGCGATCGAGGTATTTGATGGTGACCAGTACGCAAAAGCCATACCGGAGAGTCTGGCAAGAGAGATCATTATGGAGATGTAGGCATTTGCTTACAAGGGATGATTTTTCACAATTCATAGAATATGCGAAGTAGAATTACACGATAAAATATTCAATATATAAGATTTCAGGAGGATATAAAAATGGATAAGAAGATAATCAGCACAGAGAAAGCACCGCAGGCAATCGGACCATATTCACAGGCAATCGTTGCTAACGGATTTTTATTTACGTCAGGAATGGTTCCAATCGATCCTGCAACGAATCAGTTAGTAGAAGGAGATATCACAGTTCAGGCAAAACAGGCAATCTCAAATCTGAAGAATCTGATCGAGGCATCCGGTTCATCCTGTGACAAGGTTGTAAAGACTACAGTATTTATTAAGGATATGAACCAGTTCTCAATTATCAACGATATTTACAAAGAATATTTCAACAAAGATTTCCCTGCACGTTCCTGTGTAGAAGTTGCAAGACTTCCAAAAGACGTACTGATTGAGATCGAAGCAGTAGCAGTTGTATAAATAAAGATTTTAAAATGATGGTGTGGCAGATATATGAATGATATCTGCCGCATTATTATAAGAGGGTATATGGAGACAAGAAAGAAAATTTTTGGAGCTGAATGTTTGTTTACAGCATTGATCGTAGTGTATGAGATCGTAACGGTGCTGGCGTTATTTACAGATCTGTTTTCCGGCATTACGATAAAACAAAACATATTATTCAGTCAGAGTTTGATATTTGTACCAACAGTGTTATATTTGTTCATCATGAGAAAGCACGTAAAGGATATCATCTGGTTTCGGAGATTTCATCCGTTGACACTCCTGCTGCTTCCACCGTTGGTTCTGTTTATGGAGCCACTTATTACATTGTTAAATGCAATCTCAATGTTATTTGTGCGAAATGAGATCAGCCATGCAGCTTCAGCACTGGTTGATCATAATACACTTGGAACTTCGCTTTTTTTCATGGCATTTTTGCCGTGTGTGATAGAGGAACTGGCGTATCGTGGTGTCATGTTCGGAAGCTTTCATGAAGCCGGCAGATTAAAGGCAATATTGATGTCAGGCTTTTTATTTGGACTGATGCATATGAATTTTAATCAGATGGCATATGCGATCATGATCGGTTTGGTCTTCGGTTTTGTCGTAGAAGCAACCGGAAGCATTATTCCAACAATGATCATGCATTTTCTGATCAATGGTTTTTCTGTTGTTATAAAGCATATTGCAAATATCATTCCGATGTTAAAAGATCAGGCGGAAAATACAGAAGTAACACAGACGATGCTGCTCAGCACCATCCGGGCATATATACCTATGGCGCTGGTTGGCACTGTAATATCAGTAGGAATTATTTATCTGCTTGCGACTATAAATGGCAGAATGGAGAGTTTCACCTCTGTATTCACGGAACCTTTTAATCGGTACGATGAAAATGGCAAAAAGCTTCGCCTGCTTACCCCGCTTATGATCGTGGTCATCATCTACTGCCTGATCCGCTGCGTTGTCGAAGAATTTTTATTTTAACGATGGCAAAATGCCAACCAAATGAATCTGATCTGGTACCTACCCTATTATAAATGACTTGCTGCGGTTTCTATTCATTGCACATGTCTTATCCGCTCATGCTCTTGTGCTAACTCGTCCTTCGGACTCAGACAAGCACCCGCATTCGCTGACAATGTGCAATTCATCAAGAAATCCTCGCTAATGTCATATTATAATAGAGCAGGTACCAGATCAGATTTGTTTGGTGGGCGTTTTGTTGCTATATGTAAATGAGTAATAAAAAGATAAACAGAAAAATACACCATTCGATATACAGGGATTTATCCAGTTTCGAGTGTTGGTGTTTTCACTATGAAAAAACATTCGCGAGTTTATCATAGTGGAAATATCAATAGCAGAAAAAATCTCCCATTGTGGATCGTAAATCCCTCTTTGTATGCTGGTTCTTTCACTAAAATATGACATATGCGAGGCTTTCGTTGTATGGTGCACATTGCCAGTAAATACGGGTGCCTGTCTGAGCCGAAGGCGAGTTGGCACAGGAGTATTTACGGATCAGGCATGTGCAACATACAGAAAACGCAGCAGGTCATTGTTAGTGGAAGAACCAGCATATGAAGAGGGCACACAACCATAAGGGGGATTTTTTGCGTGTTCGGCTAGTCCTCGTTGCAGATCAGACCGTAGAAGGAGATCAGGTACAGTCCGGCGATACCAACGAGTGTGTAGATGATTCTGGAAAAGGCGGAGCCGGTTCCGAATAAAGCATCTACAAGATTAAAATTAAAGATTCCGATGATACCCCAAACGATCGCCCCAACGATCACAAGAGTAAGACAAATAACATTAAATACTTTCATGGCATTCCTCTCTGATTTCTAGTTATTTGGACATTAGTTTTTGGCAAGGTGTCGCAAAATTAATGGTTCCATATCTCTAGTTTGTGCGAACATGGAAAAAATATACTGCCATTATAAGGAAAAATGTATAAACAGGATGAAGGTATAAAATGAAAAATATAATATAGTGGATCTGGCGGCAGAAATTTATTTGAAGCAAATATAAAAATCAGTTGACAGGGTGCAAACATAATGTTATATTAAAAACAACATATGAACAGATATTCAAATGTTCAATAAAAACAGCGAGAGGAGGAACAGAATGAATACGGACAGCAGGGAAGCATGTGAATGCAAAGAGAACGATATTGCTGAGATCACCGCTGAGATTAATGAGATGATGCCGGACGAAGAGAATCTGTATGATCTGGCCGAGTTGTTTAAAGTATTTGGCGATTCTACCAGAATCCAGATCTTATACACACTGCTGGATCACGAAAAAAGTGTTGGTGACATTGCAGAAGAGCTTGGAATGAATGCATCTGCCATTTCTCATCAATTAAGAGTGTTAAAACAGGCGAAGCTGATCAAGAACCGCAGAGCCGGAAAGAATATGTTTTATGAGCTTGCCGATGACCATGTAGCAGTGATCATGCGAATGGGACTTGAGCATATATTTGAATAATAAGAAAGGTTAAAGGTGGATATTATGAAGAAGAGATATAATTTAAGTGATGTAGATTGTGCAAATTGTGCAGCAAAGATGGAGGAGCAGATCAGCAAGTTACCGGGAGTTAACAGCGCATCTATCAGCTTCATGGCACAGAAACTTACATTAGACGCAGATGAAGACAAATTAGACGAGATCTTAAAGCAGGCAGAAAAGATCATCAAGAGCATTGATGAGGAAGCTGCGATCGAATATTAGAAATAATGCAGATCTGAATATTAAGACGTTACAGATTTACATAAGCTGAAAGAGAAGATAAAATAAGAAAATTATCGCAGATAGCAGAAAAAAGGTGATGGATTATGAGTAAGAAGCAGAAAAAGATGTTAATTCGAATCATCGTTGCACTGGTGGTATTTATCGCATGCGAGATTGCAGAGAAGCTCATCCATTTGAATGGAGTGTGGGATACAGTTGTAAAGGCTGCGATGTTCGCAGTACCATATCTGATGGCAGGATATGATGTCCTTTTAAAGGCAATCAAGAATATCAGCAAGGGTCATGTATTTGACGAAAACTTCCTGATGGCAGTTGCAACTGTAGGCGCATACGGAACCGGAGAATTTGGCGAGGCGGCAGCCGTTATGCTGTTCTATCAGGTCGGAGAATGGTTCCAGAAATATGCAGTCAACAGATCAAGAGCCAGTATCACAGATTTGATGAACATTATGCCGGAATATGCAAATATTGAAAAAGATGGACAGATCGTTCAGGTAGAACCGGAGACAGTTGCGATCGGTGATATCATCATCGTGCAGCCGGGTGAAAAAGTTCCTCTCGATGGTACTGTCATCGAAGGGGAAACATTTGTAGATACAGCAGCGCTTACCGGTGAATCCGTACCTAGAAAGCTGTCTGTTGGTGACGAAGTGTTAAGTGGCGTGATTAACCAGAATGGTGTGATCCGTGTCAAGGTATCAAAGGAATTTGACGATTCGACCGTATCGAAGATTTTGGAACTGGTGGAAAATGCAAGTACGAGAAAAGCACAGTACGAGCAGTTCATTACCAGATTTGCAAAATACTATACACCGATCGTGTGTTTCCTTGCACTTGCAGTAGCGATCATTCCGCCGATCTTTGTAGGTGAATTTGGCAAATGGTTCCACCGTGCATTGATCTTTCTGGTAGTATCCTGTCCATGTGCATTGGTCATCTCTATTCCACTTAGTTTCTTCAGTGGAATCGGCGGAGCATCCAAGGCAGGTATCCTTGTAAAAGGAAGTAACTATCTGGAGCTTCTGGGTAAAGCAAAGATTGCCGTATTTGATAAGACCGGAACTCTGACAAAGGGTGTATTCAAGGTTGTAGAGACATGCGCAAATGGAATCAGTGAAGATGATCTTCTGGAGCTTGCAGCATATGGCGAGTATTACTCCAACCATCCGATCGCAGCATCAATCAAGGCTGCATATAAGGGAACGGTACAGATCGACCACCTCGATGGATATGAGGAAATCTCCGGAATGGGTATCAAGGTTTTAAAAGATGGAAAAGAAGTGTTAGTCGGAAATAAAAAGCTTTTGGATTCCAGAAAGATATCCATAGCAGGCGCAAAACAGCCATCCAAGGTTGGAACAGTCCTTTTCGTAGCGGAAAATGGTGCATATAAGGGATGTATCACGATCGCTGATGAGATCAAGGATGGTGTTAAGGATGCGATTGCATCAATCAAGAAATGTGGGATTGATAATGTTGTTATGCTGACGGGTGATAAGAAAGAGGTTGCTGACAGTGTAGCAAAAGAGCTTGGCATTGATACTGTATGTGCAGAACTGATGCCGGGTGATAAGGTAGATAAAGTAGAACAGCTTCTCCGCGAGAAGGATGAAGACAGTACATTGATCTTCACCGGTGACGGAATAAATGATGCGCCTGTTTTAATGCGTGCCGATGTCGGTATCGCAATGGGAGCTATGGGTCAGGATGCTGCGATCGAAGCAGCAGACATCGTTCTGATCGATGATGATCCGGGCAAGATTGCCGTAGCATATGCAATTGCCAGAAAGACGGTTCATATCGTGCAGCAGAACATTGTGTTTGCACTTGCTGTCAAGATCATTGTTATGGTACTCGGTGCCCTTGGTTTTGCAAATATGTGGGCAGCGGTATTCGCCGATGTCGGTGTTGCCTTCCTCGCGATCATCAACGCAACCCGCGCGCTGAAGCCATGATGTAAAAAGATATGGGTGCGTAGAGATATATAGCCTCCGCCATACAGATTACCCTGCCATAATGACATTGTGAGAATTTCGTCGCGAGTTACACATTGTCAGCGAATGCGGGCGCATGTTTGAGTCCGTAGGACGAGTTTGCGCAGGAGCATAAGCGAATCAGACATGTGTAACGAACAGAAATCGCAACAAGTCATTATGGCAGGGTAATCTGTATGGCGGAGGCTATATATCTCTACGCGCCCTTTTTACTTCGAATAGGACATATAAAAATGCAGGGTATGGCGGTCTGTATATTTTATGAAGCAAGCCTGTTCCAACGCCGGTTCTTAGTGAGTCGCCGCAGGCGAAGAACTTAGCACCGTTGCGTTGGAATAGAGTGAAAACGTCTTGCGTAATAAAGATATACAGACCACCATACCCTGCATTTTTATTATACTGGATATGTTTAGGCTTCTTCGTGAGCGAGTGCCGCAGCAACAAAGCCTTTGAAAAGCGGATGTGCTTTATTTGGTCTGGACTTGAATTCCGGATGTGCCTGAGTTCCGATGAACCAAGGATGATTCGGAATCTCGATCATCTCAACGATGTGACCGTCAGGAGAGAGACCAACCAGTTCCATGCCATTATCTGTTAAAGCCTTACGGTAGTCATTGTTGACTTCATATCTATGTCTGTGACGCTCGTGGATGTATTCTGTGCCATAGAGCTCATAGGATTTGGAATCTTTGCTGAGTACACATGGGTAAGAACCAAGTCTTAATGTTCCGCCGAGGTCTGTTACATCATGCTGATTCGGCATGATATGAATAACCTGATGGAAAGAGTTTGGATTGAATTCTGAGCTGTGTGCATCTGCATAACCAAGGACATGTCTTGCAAATTCAACAATCGTGAGCTGCATACCGAGACACAGACCAAGGTAAGGAACCTTTTTCTCTCTTGCATACTGGATTGCGGTGATCATGCCTTCGATACCTCTGTCACCAAAACCGCCCGGAACGAGGATTCCATCGACGTCACCCAGTGTTTCTTCCACATTTTCAGGAGTTACAAGTTCGGAATCTACCCATTTGATCTCGACCTCGGCATCGTTTGCAACACCGGCATGCTTTAAGGATTCAACAACGGAAATGTATGCATCATGCAGTGAGACATATTTGCCGACGAGAGCAACACGAACCTTTTTTTTCGGATTCTTCCATGCAGTGATCATATCATTCCATTCCTTCCATGCATGTGGTTCCGGAGCAGGACAATCCATGTGTAAACATTTGCACACAACATCAGCGAGATGCTCTTTCTCCATAGCGAGAGGAACTTCGTATAATACATCAACATCCAGATTCTGGATAACATTCTGGCTAGGTACATTACAGAATAATGCGATCTTATCCTTTAAGCCCTGATCCAGTAGATAATCAGAACGGCAGACCAGAATATCCGGCTGGATACCCATTCCCTGCAGGTTCTTAACACTCGCCTGAGTCGGCTTTGTCTTTAATTCGCCGGAAGCTTTCAGATAAGGAATCAGAGTAACATGGATCATAATGCAATTCTCATGTCCGACGTCATGTGTGAACTGACGGATCGCCTCTAAGAAAGGCTGGCTCTCGATATCGCCGACTGTACCGCCAATTTCGATGATCGCTACTTCGGTATCCTTTGCATCCGGATTCCGATAGAAGCGATCTTTAATTTCATTTGTTATATGTGGAACTACCTGTACGGTATGTCCGCCGAAGTCGCCGTGGCGTTCTTTCTGTAAGATACTCCAGTAGATCTTACCGGTCGTAACATTCGAATTCTTATTCAGACTTTCATCGATAAAACGCTCATAATGACCAAGATCCAGATCAGTCTCCGCACCATCATCGGTTACGAATACTTCACCATGCTGGATCGGGTTCATAGTACCCGGATCCATGTTGATGTATGGATCGAATTTCTGGCTGGTAACCTTGTAGCCTCTCATTTTGAGCAGACGACCAAGGGAGGCAGCAGTGATACCTTTACCAAGACCGGATACGACACCGCCTGTGACAAACACGTACTTAATAGGCATAATAATTTCCTCCTGATATATTCTAAAAACGCATAGACATACGCTCTCATTAAAAAAACACTCATTATTATACGAGAGCATTTTTCAAAAGTCAATCAGCCGTATCGAAAAACAGGATGTATCCGGCATAAAAATATGGTATGATAGTATATAAGAAGTCAAACTTAATAAAATTATGGAAAAATATTCATAAACTTTAGAAAATAAAGCGAAAAATATACATTTGACAGGAAAATGAAGTGAGAAGACGGGAGATCTCGATGGGAGCAATTCAGTTTATCCATATCAGTGATGTGAATATCGGACGAAAAGCAGACAAATTACTGTTCGGACAGACCTGTGAAAAGGACGGGATAACGACCTTGAAACAGGTTGTTTCTGATGCAGGAAAATTACAGGCTGATTTTGTATTTATCACAGGGGATCTCTTTGACCATCCGGCAACAGAAGAAGATCTTGCGTGGATTGATGAGATATTTCTGCCGCTTGATAAGACGGCGGTCATTTATTGTCAGGGAGATCATGATTACATGAAATCAGATGGGGTGCTTGCAAACTATTCTTTCCGGTCAAATATTTATGTGGCAGGCTGCAGCGAGTATCGGAATCCGGTTCCGGCAGGCTCTGCAATATATGGAGTAAAGCATGAAAACGCAACTGCCATGATCGATGTTATTCGGTTCCCGAAAAAAAATGCGGTACTTTATTGTGCCGGCTATTATAGTGCCGGAGCGCAGATGGCAGTTTTAGATGAACTGACACCGGCGGATGATGAGATGACAAATATCCTGCTGGCTCATGCCGGAAATCATGGCGCGATACCGATCGATTATCCGACGATCCGGAAAGCAGGATTTGATTATATCGGATTAGGACATGAAGCTTCCTATAAGAATATGTACAATGGCAGGATTTGTTATCCGGGTGTATTGGAACCGGACAATAACAGGGAGACCGGACCGCATGGCTATGTGCAGGGAAAGTTATCAGATGGCGTGGTATCGGTACGGCTTGTGCCTGCATCACAAAAGGAATATAAGACGATACGCTATCCGGTCAGTAATTATATGTCAGATGAAGAACTGGCAGATGAATTGCATCGTATCATTGCAAGAGAAGGAGAAAAAAACATTTATTCGATCTACCTGGTACGACCGGAAAAATGTGAGAAGTCCTTTCATTTGCAGGAGGCACTGGCCACTTACCGGATTGCCGCGCTGAGCGGAGAAGTGTATCAGCGTGAGGATTATGATGAATACAGAAAAGCAAACCGAGGAAATGCATTTGGACGATTGCTTGATAAACTGGATGCCGACTCTCCAATCCGGGAGGATGGGGCGAAGCTGGCAGTTGACCTCGTTATAGAACGATCAAAGATATACACCAGAAGCAGCCGGAAAATGAATGACCGGCTTTATGAGGAAACGATCCGGGTAGTGATTGAGAATCTGAAACAGGATATGGATAAACTCCGTACCTCAAAGGATATTCAGGCATATGAACAGGCAAAGGAACGGCTGGCAGAAAGTCCGGATGTACTGGAACGCTTAAATGAAGCATGGGCAATGGAACGGAAGAACAAACTGGAGCTTCTGACTGCCCGGAACAATCAGGCGCAGATCGTACCAAGACACAGAAGCAAATGGATACGAACCGGTATCCGTGCCGCGATTGTTCCATTTGTCATATTCTGTATTATGGCATTATTCCTGATGCCACGGGCGTACATTCAAATGTCAGAGCGTATGAATGGTACAGATGTGGTTCGTTTTCTGGTCACATCAATACTTGCGATCGTGCTCTGCTTTGTGATCGGTTATGTATTTGCAAGGCTGATCGATCAGAACAAGGCAGACGGAATACGAAAAGAACGTGCAGATGCAGAACGGCTTGAACGCGAGCTGGCTGCAAAAGGCGAGCAGCTTCATGAAGTCAGAACCGGATATCAGTTACAGGATACAAAGCGGCGGGAGATCCAGTCGGATGTGAATGCCAGAGAAGATCTTGTGGCGCAGACGATCTATAAGCTTCAGGTGATGGAAGAAGCGATGCGGACGTTAGAATAAAAAGAAAAAGGGCACTTGAAAAACAGGTGCCCTAGGACACTAACATATTTGCCAGCAGGATACTTACAACGATCCCTGCACCGAGAGATAACAGGGCACATGGGATGATATATCGGGATTTGCGGACTTTGGCAGCCATCAGATATACAGACATCGTATAGAATAAAGACTCCGTACAGCTAAGGATAATGGCAGCGGTGAGTCCTTCTCTGGAATCAGGTCCATAGTCATTAAAAATGTTAAGCATCAGACTGGTGGCAGACCCGGAGGAGAACAGCTTCGTTATGATGACGGGGATCACACAATCTGGGGTATGTATGAGAGAGGCAATCGGTTTCAGAACCTTTGTGATCAGGTCAAGCGCACCGGAATCATTCAGGATTCGTACAGCCACAAATAGACCGATCAATGTTGGAACCAATTCGACTACTATCTTCATTCCGTCAAATGCCCCGTCAATAAAATCTTCATAGACATTCGTCTTTTTGATACAGCCATATAACACAACAGCAAATATGACCAGTGGGATGATACTGTTTGAGATTGTTGTCAGCATGACAAGCCTCCATTAAGATTCTGTGTATGTTTATTTCGTTTTGGCAGGTTATTTAGCAGACATACATCTGCGATAAATAACCTGCCAAACCGAAATATATACACAGATATATTCTGTATTATGAAAGTCAACTGCGCTGCTTATTAAAGATTTCTAAGTGAACTCGCCGCTTCATTTCCCTCGTTTGTTTATAATGACGGCCAGCAGGACGGCGACGGCGGTGGAGCAGACGGTTGCGATGATGCCGGGCAGGATAATGGCGGTAGGATGTTCAGAACCGTAGGTTGCACGATAGGCAATGATATTTACCGGGATCAGTTGCAGCGAAGAAATATTCAGGATCAGGAAGACGCACATTTCTCGACTGGCAGATTTACTTCCCTTGTTGTCCTTAGCCAGCTCCTGCATCGCCTTTAGTGCCGGCGGTGTTGCAGCCCACCCAAGCCCTACAATATTTGCAATGATGTTCGTACACATATATTCATATGCCGGATGCTCCGGGGAAAGTCTCGGAAACAAGAATCTCATGACAGGGGACATTTTCGATGACCATTTTTTCATCAGACCGGTGCGTTCTGCGATCTTCATAATCCCACACCACATCGTAACAATTCCTAGCATGGTGATACAGAGTGAAACGGCGTCACTCCCGGCATCAATGATACCGGTATTCACATCTTCCATATGCCCGGTCAGAAGTGCGGTGATAATACCGACTAAGATCATGGCAGCCCAGATCAGATTAATCATAGAATCCCCTTTGATTTTGCTTTTACATAATGAATATATGCAGAGGAATAGGGGAAGTATGCTATAGTATTATCAGTTTAATAATTCATATGATATGAATTTTATATATTCTATATTGCAATAATATCAGAATAACGATAAAATAATGATAATATATTAACGACAAGAAGCATGAAATAAAAAGGAGTGATAAAATGATACAGATTAGACCGGTTTCAGATCTTAGAAATAAGTTCCCTGAAATTGAAACAATTGTGAATAGTGGAAAGCCTGTATATTTAACGAAAAATGGATATGGGGCGATGGTTGTTTTAAGTATGGAAGAGTATGCGAATCTTACAGAGAATGTTGAAATGAAACTTGATGAAGCTGACAGACAGGCAAAAGCGACAGATAAAAGACTTTCACATGAAGAAGTATTTAGCAAAGCAAGGAGTGTGATGAATGCAAGATAAAATCTACAAGTTAAGATATTTGCCACTTTTTGAACAGGATTTGCTGGATACAGTGACTTATATTTCGAAGGTTTTAAAAAATGAAGAAGCGGCAATGCGACTGATAAATGATGTTGAAACAGCAATATTAGCCAGATTAAACAATCCGGTAGCGTTTGAACCATATCATTCCAGAAAAAAACGTGAATATCCATATTGCCGGATCTATATAAGAAATTATGTGATTTATTATGTGGTAATTGATGATGTTATGGAAGTACGACGGTTATTGTATGGTGCAAGAAATATAGAAAATTTGTTAAATTAATACATATAAAAAGAGCAGTAAAATTATCAGATTTACTGCTCTTTTTATATGTATTCGTCTCAATCATCCTGTAATATGTCACATTTTCACATTTCCCCCATAAAGTATAGAGAGATGAATAATATGCAAATTCAGGAGGTATATTCATTTGGAACAGTATAGAAACTGCAACAGAAATGGCGGCAGATATCCTGCTCAGCCAAATCTCATGATGCAATATGCAAATAACCGCAATGCCTCTTCCTGCAATGGAAACCGTCAGGGCACAGGCGGCTGTTCTTTCAGACAGGATCATTGCGAAACAACAAGAAAGGATGTAGAGACCTGTGGCAGATTCAGTCCGCATCCGATTGGTATGGCGTATGTGCCAAGTCAGGAATTTGGGGAACTCTATGATGCGAAAAAGGGTCTGCGCGAAGGAACCATGTTCCCAGATCTGAATCTGATCTTTTGTGGTGTAAGGGGGAAATAGGCAATGAATAATATGAACAAACAGCAGCTCTTTGCCTTTATAACAGAAGTGTCCTTCGCGTTGGATGACATTTCCCTGTATCTGGACACTCACCCGGAATGTCCGAAGGCACTGGCAGCATACAGCAATTATAAAGCAATGCGGCAGCAGGCAGTCCGCGAATACACGACCGCCTATGGTCCATTGAACCGATATCAGGTAAATGACGACAATTATTTTGACTGGGTTGACAAACCTTGGCCATGGGAAAGGGAGTGTGGTTGTTAAATGTGGATCTATGAAAAAAGATTACAGTTTCCGGTAAATATCAAAGAGACAAATGCGCAGCTTGCGCAGGCGATAATCTCACAATACGGCGGACCGGATGGTGAAATGGGTGCATCTATGCGATACCTGTCCCAGCGTTATGCGATGCCGGACAATAAGGTGAAAGCAATTCTTACCGATATCGGTACAGAGGAGCTGGGACATCTGGAGATCGTTGCCACGATCATTTACCAGCTTACCTGCCGGTTATCGATCGAGGAGATTAAGGCATCGGGATTTGACAAATATTACATCGATCACACCTTAGGAATCTGGCCGCAGGCAGCAGGCGGCATTCCATTTAACGCCTGCGAATTCCAGAGCAAGGGTGATCCGATCACGGATCTTTTCGAAGATATGGCAGCAGAGCAGAAAGCCCGGTCGACTTATGACAATATCCTGCGTCTCTGCAAAGACTATCCGGATGTATATGAGCCGATCAAATTCCTTCGCGAACGTGAGGTCGCACATTTCCAGCGCTTCGGTGAAAGCCTTGGCATTGTCCGCGAAAAGATGGATACAAAGAACTTCTATGCATTTAACTCAGCATTTGATACAAGTGCTCCATGCGTGGAGAAATGTGGGAAGTAAGAGATAGTCGCTACCGGTTGTTTATTATTATATAGTAGTGACAGAAGCAGAAAAATCAGGCAGCAATCCTGAATCGGGGATATCAAGCTGCCTGATTTTTTCACAATGTATATTATTGAGAATAATTCTTGAAAAGAATTATAAATTTATTCGGTTTGTGGTATAATGAGTATAAAATCACTTGCTTGCAAGGATGAAAAAACAAATCGTATTTTGTAAAAGGGAGGTACAAGCATATGGACAAAAAAGCAATCTATAATTTATCCTATGGTGTATTCATGTTATCCACCAGATCGGGGGAGAAGGTAAACGGCTGCATCACAAATACATGTATGCAGGTAGCAGGCAATCCGGTTCGGGTTGCGATATCTGTATTAAACACGAATTATACATGCGACCTGTTGAAAGAGAGTGGGATATTTGCTTTGAGTATTCTGGATCAGACCTGCTCATTTGCGACGATAAAACATTTCGGGTTCCAGTCCGGCAGAGATGTGGATAAATTCGCAGATCTGCAAATGCCAAAGGACTGCAATGACATACCGTATATGGGATGGAATGCCTGTGCCGTGATCAGCGGAAAAGTAGTAGAACAGCACGACCTTGGCACACATACGTTATTTATCGCAGAAGTCGTAGATGCCAAGCTGATCAATGAAAATGCACCGCTGACTTATGCGGATTATCAGACAAAGGTAAAACCAAAAGCAGAACCGAAAGCCCAGGACAAGAAGATCGTAGGCTGGCGCTGTCGTATCTGTAATTATGTATATGAAGGAAGCGAGCTGCCGGCAGATTTCACCTGCCCGATATGTGGACATGGAGTAGAGGATTTTGAGCCGGTGTATGAGGCGTAAGCTATTAAAAAGCTTATAAACAGGAGGACAATGCTATGGAACGAGTAGCAAAATTTTTAAAGGACGCAGAAACTTATTATTTAGCAACTGTAGAGGGTGACCAGCCAAGAGTCAGACCATTTGGAACTGCCCATATTTTTGAAGGCAAGTTATACATACAGACAGGCAAAGTAAAAGAAGTATCAAAGCAGATCCATGTAAATCCGAAGGTTGAGATCTGTGCTTTTATGAATGGAGAATGGCTTCGTGTAGCAGGAGAACTGGTGGAAGATGACCGCAGAGAAGCAAGACAGTCTATGCTGGATGCATACCCTTCATTACAGAAGATGTATTCCGCAGATGATGGTAACACCGAGGTATTTTATTTTAAGAATGCAACAGCAACTTTTTCATCATTTACACACGAACCGGAAGTTGTGAAGTTTTAAATGTATTACATGGTTTGACAAACGCCCTCGCTTGTATAAGCGGGGGCGTTTGTGCGTTTGTAACATATTTATAAAAGTAACTATTAGCAATGATGGGATAAGATAAGAAAAAAATATTTTCTTTAAATTGACAAAATATGCGTATATTATTGCGCATTTTGTTAAATAAAGGTATAATATTTCCATAATAAAAGGGGGCGGGTCTGAGGTAGAGGCTTTTTAGTTTTCTACATTTCCTAATATGAAATCCCTATAATTATGAAGTGAAATTGATACGATGGACGATTTTTTGTACATTGTATAGATTATTATATTTTAAGAAGGTTTTAAGAAGTGCAACAAAAAATACATTGTGGAATATAAAGTACATTCCAATATGTGGCAATTAATAGATTTTTCAATAAAAGATTAATATTTACATTCCACAATGTATTAAAATTATATATGGAACAAAAAAAAATTACAATATAATAATAATTCAAAAATTCACCAATTAAACTTTTATTGTAAAATGATATTGACTTATTATAAAAGAAATGCTATTTTGATAATACAAAGTCAAATAAATTATGAAGGAGGTGAAAAAATGTATCAGATTAAACTGCGTTTTAAATTGGAATTTCCTTTTCTTCCGAAGGAGATGGATCGTTTGTTTACAAGTTTTTTAAAGGCTGCGACGAAGAATATTTCCGAAGATTTGTATCAGCGTTTATATGATAAGAGCAGATCAATCATGAAGGCGTTTACATATTCGTATTATCTTCCCGGTGCTAAGTTTACAGACGATAAGATACTTCTTGATAAGAACGAATTCATGGTGTTTTTTACAGATGCTGATGATAAGGAATTTTTATATTTGTTTAATGCGTTTCAGACTATGAAATTTCGGCATTATTCGATGAACAAGAATTCCATGCAATTAATATCTGTGTATATTCAGAATATAAATGATATCATAGATGATGAAATCATCATAAAAATGCAGAGCCCATTACTGGCAAGATACCATGATAATGATACCAATTCAGACAGTTATTATACGTTTGATAAGGATGAGTTTTCAGACGTTGTGAAAGAGAATGTTAAGATCTTTATTCAAAGAATGAATATTCCGGTTGAGACAGATGATTTTTCTATTCAGGCGATCAAAGGGAAAAAGGTTATAATACCAGTGTTTGGAAGAAATACAGATGCTTCGCTTGGTATTTTCAAATTAAAAGGCTCTGTTGCTTTATTAAATGTTCTGCAGAGATCCGGAATTGGAGTACGCAGGTCGACAGGAAATGGAAAGTTTGAAGTATTAGGTTAGAAGAAAGGAGGATTATAAGTTGGGTAGAATCTATATACCAATGGGTGATTTTCTGAAAAATGCGGGAATCGTAGGTATGCATTATATACTGGACGAAATTGCTGCTGCATCGGAAGATTTGGATTATGGCTATACGGAAGATAATCAGCAATTATGGCTTGATACAGATTTCTGTCAGGAAACGGACTGGACGGATTTATACTTTCGTGGGATCACGACATATTACAGGTCACATAGTGTATATCAAACAATATTGGATAAGATTAAGAATTTGTTAGCTGTACTGGATTTGCCGGAATGGGATGGTAAAAAGTGGAAAGATGATATCAAATTCATTAACGATAAACTTTTGTCTAACAGTTATAAATCGGGCATTGCCAGTATAAAGGATGAGGTTGATACCACAGAAGCATATGAGATGCTTAAGGCGGTAAAACTGAAAGAATCTATGGAACCGGAACTGTTGCGGGATCGATTGGTTCAGTTACATGAATTTCTTATTCAGCCCATTTGTGCAGAAACCTTGATCATGAAGAGTGCCATATATAATTACATCAATCGTTTCTGGGATGGAAAATGTTTTCTATTACGTGCAAATGCAGCGAAAAATATGCGAGAGGTTTTTGAAAATGATTTTTCAGAACCATTTCGGACTTATATAGCAATTGATCAAAAGAAGGCAAAGGAGATATGCATTGATTGTAGTGCAATGATTGATTCGAAGACGAAAGTATCACTTGCATTTATGAAGGATCAGGCAGATGATCTGGCAAGAAAACAATCAGCTTTCTGGAATTGTAAAGTAGATGCTTTCTTATGTCCGGTGTGTGCATTTGTATATGCATTATCTCCTCTTGGTTTTTATCTGATGGGAAATCGATTCCTGTTTATTAATACGGATCAGAACATTCAGGAATTATTAGAGGTAAATCGTAAGGATGGCATTATGCAGGATGTGGAAAGAGAAGATGGAGAACGATATACTTCATGGATTTCCAGAACATTGAATCTGTTATTGAAGATGAAGACGGAAGAACTAGGTAATATTCAGATCATAACCAGAGGCAGGGATGAAAGCGAACGTTATACATTTGATATTATCAATAAAAATATCCTTGCAATATTAAATGATGAGAAAGTAAGGGCTGGACTTGATGTATTAAGTAAATACCCATATATAAAAAAGGGGACTGAATACATAAATATACATGAAACAGTTATATTGAATATTCTTCGGTATAGAAATCAATATCCATTATTAAATATCTTGTTAAGGCAGTCTATGGATGTAAAGACATATTTGGTAGATGCTTATTGGGTATATGATATTCAGATTCGTGTAAGTTTATTGAAGAAAGATAATGAAGATAAGAATAAGATAGGAGGTGCAATAGTGAATCGATACAAAGTTAGAGAGTGTGGATATGAATTAAGAAATAAACTGTTAGCAGCGAAAGGCACAAGTGATGATTCAAGAATCAGAGGTACGGTATATCGATTACTGAATGCAGTTGCAGTTGGAGATGTTTCCCATTTTATGGAAATTATAATGCGTATCTATTGTTCTGTAAATCTGACAGTTCCGGATGCATTCATAGAGTGTCTGGATAATCGGGAGAAGTTTAGAGAGTATGGATATGCATTCCTTATGGGATTAGAAGGAAGTCATTATGAAAAAAAGGAGGAAAAGGTTAATGATTAGGAATGGTTTAACACTTACAATGGTATTTCTTGCAGAAAGTGCAAATTATGGAGAGGGCGTAGGTAATATTACTACACTCAAAAAATTATCACGAGGAACATATGAGCAATATTCTTATATATCAAGACAGGCATTGAGATACAATATTATTCAGCAGTTAGGATGGGATACAACACCTGTTGATGGAAAGAGTGGAGTCGTTCAGTTTGCACCAACTGCTAATATAAAAGATTATCCGGAAATTGACTTTTTTGGTTATATGAAGACCAGTGCAAAAGGAGAGGATAAAAAAGGCGGAGCTGATACCAGAAGTGCAGTTGTTCGACTGAGTAATGCGGTATCATTAGAGCCTTATCAGAGCGATTTGGAATTTTTAACCAATATTGGATTGGCAAGACGCCAGGATCTTGATAATGCGATCGCACAGAGTGAGATACAGAAGTCATTCTACTCATATACGATCACTATAGATCTTGATCGTATTGGTGTGGATGGAGATCTTGAGATATCTGCAGAAGAAAAAGCAGATCGAGTAAAAAAATTTCTTGATACGATCCAGTATTTATATCGTGATATAAAGGGAAGAAGAGAGAACCTTAGTCCTGTATTTGCAATCGGTGGTCGATATATAAGAAAAAATCCGTTCTTTGAAAATAGAGTATCTTTGGAAAATGGAGCCATAAACACGAAGATGCTTGGAGAGATTATTGAAAGTGATGAGGATATAAAGAACAATACCAGTGTTGGAGTTGTGACAGGTATTTTCCAGAATGATGCAGAATTAAAAGATACATTGAACACAAAGACAGTTGCAGATGTATTTAAACAGTTGAAAAAGGAAGTTGATGAATATTATGGAGCGAGCAATTAGAATTGATTGTTTTCAAAACCTTGCGAACTACAGAAAACCAAGTAGTTTCATTATAAAAGAATCTTATCCGTTGCCACCATATTCAACTGTTATTGGTATGATTCACGCAATTAGTGGATTTGACAGTTATCACAAGATGCAGGTAAGTATCCAGGGAGAAAACGCAGGTTCTGTATCAGAATTGTATACAAGATATTCATTCAAATTCGATACAAAGTATGAAGAAGGCAGACATCAGCTCTGTATCAAAGGTGAAGACAAAGATTATGGTGTGTTTAAGGGGATTGCACATGTAGAACTGATCTGTGATAATCGGATGGTTTTACATATTATACCTGAGGAGGAAGATTTTGATAAGATTTATCAGGCACTGAAGTGTCCGATTATTTATCCATCATTAGGGCGGTATGAAGATTTGCTGGATATTCAAAATGTAGAAATTGTTGAATTACAGAAAGTTGAATCAGCAACGATTCGAAATAATATCTATATTCCATTTCAATCAGAACTGGATATTGGACGACGTACAAGCACGACTTACATGTTAACAAAGGAATACGAGATAACACCGCAGGGATATCGCAGATGGAAACCGGATGGTGGAAAGGTAAAAGCGTATTATATGCCGAAGGATACTTCAGTAGTGAATGCATATATCGATACCTATGGGGATGTTGTTGCGTTCGCATAACAAGATAAGAGAGGGATTGACAATACGATATGGAATATTATGCAAAGTCAAATGACACCAAGAAGGAAGTTAAAAATGTAAATGACATCAGAAACATATTGATTTATCTTTTGGGCAGCCAGATGGATAAATTGAATGAAAATGAGTCGAAGATGATCATTTCTTACTTGGATTCTTTGAAACAGCAAACTGTTCAGGAGCAAAAAACTTTAAGAGAACATGAGAAGGATATTGTTAACTGTGCAGGAAAATTCTTTGAGATTTTTGATATGTATTTTACAGAAAAGGAAAAGAATCTGGTTTTAGAGGCATGCCGAGTGCATGACCTTGGAAAAGCTAATTATATTTTCCAGACAATTGTCAATCCTCAACTTACAAGGATGGCTGAAAGGCAGATACCACATGGTTTTCTTAGTGCACTTAGTTTATCAGAGAAACAGGTTAAGCAGGAAATACCAGAATGTACAGGCGATGACTTTTCTGTGTTATTGACAGCAGTCTATTATCATCATGATCGGAAGGATAGTTTTTCTGATAAGGATTTTTATGACTATTACGATAAATGGTATAAAAAATATTTGCAGGAATATTTGGGAAAGGAAGATGTGAAATTTTCTGCCGCAAATCGTAATCAACTGTTGTATTCGAATAATCCTACAATGAAATTGAGAAGTGTAGATGAGCAAACATGGTGTGAATATATGTTGATAAAGGGCTTGTTGAATAAGTTTGACTGGACGGTAAGTGCAGGATATGAAGAAGCAGAATTACACAGTGACATTGCTGAGAAAAAATTATGCAGCACGATTCGCGATTACTTTTCAAATTCATTGCGTGAGTTGCAGGTTTTTATGCAGGAACATAGTGATGATAATGTTGTAGTTATAGCACCTACTGGATCAGGAAAAACAGAGGCAGCTTTATTATGGGCAAATGGCGAGAAAGGTTTTTATACATTACCGTTAAAAGTTTCTTCTAATGCCATATATAGCAGAATAAAGGACAGGTATATGTATAAGGATGTAGCATTGCTTCATTCTGATAGCCTAAGCAGTTATTTTGATGGAACAGATGGGCAATTTACAGATGGGAATACCAGATATGAGCAGGCAAAATTGTTCTCGTATCCGCTTACTGTCTGCACGGTAGATCAATTATTTAAATTTGTTTATAAAGCCCCGGGCACTGAGATTTTTGCAGCGACACTGAAATATTCAAAATTAATTATAGATGAGATTCAGTCATATTCTCCTAAGATAGTAGCAGCATTAATTTACGGCTTGTCAGAACTAAAACAAATGGAAGGAAAATTCGCAATCATAACAGCAACATTTCCGCCGGTTTTAGAATTTTTTATGCGAAAATATCGGTTGATAAAGGATAGAGATTATATTTTTATAGATTTTTCCGCTACAATGGGAACAGACAGACATAAGATCGCATTATTTCATGAAGAATTTGATTTTGACAGAATTGCGGAAGATGGATACAAGAAAAAAGTTCTCGTTATATGCAATACAGTATCAAAGGCACAGAAGGTATATGAAGAATTATCCCAAAGAACAGATGAGGTATTCCTGCTTCATTCCAGATATATTCGAAAACATCGGGATCAGTTGGAAAAGATGATAATGGATTTTTCCAGTAATGATGAGATGACAGGTATATGGGTAACAACACAGATCGTAGAAGCAAGTCTTGATATTGATTTTGATGTTCTTTATACGGAGATGTGTACGGCTGATAGCTTATTGCAAAGAATGGGACGGTGTAATAGAGCAGGGAAAAAGGATATAACCGATGCAAATGTATTAATTTATGTTAATTATTCAGGATGTATGAAGAATGGAAAAGGAATATATGACAGTGATATATATGATAGATCTGTACAATTATTAGAGGCATATAATGGAAAGCTTTTTTCCGAAAAAGATAAAGTTCAGTATATGAATGAAGTTTATGATGTAGACGCATTAAAGAATACGGCATACTTCCAAATGATAAAAAGAAATCTGGCTAAATTTAAATCGTTGCAGCCGTTAGATTATACATCTAAGAAAGATATCGATGAGGATTTTCGTGGAATAAAAAGTATTACAGTAATTCCAGATAGAATATATCAGGAAAATCAGTATCTGATAGAGGCAATAACGAGTGTTTTAGATACACCATATGTTGACAGTAATATACGAAGGATATTGAAAGCAAAACTGGCAGATATAACTCTTAATCTGAATCTGTATTCGGATCGGAGAAAATTAGATGGTGTGGATTTGAATTGTATAAATGACAGATTAGATATTCACAGGACATGCTTATTATATGATTTTGATGAAATGACAGGACGGGGTATGGGCTTATCGTTAACGAAGTATGATGATGAGTGGAATTTTATATAAGGAGGAATTGTGGAAAATCGAGTTACTGGTGTAATGATTTATTATTATTTTGTGTGTAAAAGAAAATTATGGTATTTCATAAATGAAATAAACATGGAATCCGATAATGAAAATGTTATGTTGGGTAAACTACTTGATGAGAACAGTTACCGGCGTGATGATAAACACATTAATATCGATAATGTAATAAATATTGATTTTATAAAAGAGCATCAGGAATTACATGAGATAAAAAAGAGTAAAGCAATAGAAGAGGCAGGAATCTGGCAGGTAAAATATTATCTATATTATTTGAAACAACGTGGAGTTAAGGGCTTAACGGCAAAGATTGATTATCCTATGATCAAAAAAAATATTGTTGTAGAACTGTCAGAGGATGATGAAGTACAGTTGCAGAAGATAATTGCAGATATAGAAAAGTTAAAAATGCAGGAACAACCACCAGCATTTGAAAAACAAAAAATATGTGGGAAGTGCGCATATCATGATTTGTGTTTTATCTAACATGGAGGGATAATGGGACAAAGTTTTTATATTTACAATAGTGGAGATTTAAAAAGAAAAGATAATACACTTCAATTTATATCTTCAGGTGGAGAAAAAAGAGATATTCCGATTGAACGAATTGATGATATTTATGTCATGTCAGAGATGTCATTTAATACAACATTTTTGAGTTACATTTCTCAATATGGAATCCCGATACATTTCTTCAATTATTATAATTTTTATACAGGTAGCTTTTATCCAAAAGAAAAGCTGCTGGCAGGTCAATTATTGGTAAAACAGGTTGAACATTATACAGATTATGGAAAGAGATTGACCATTGCAAAAAAATTTATAGAAGCGGCTGCCGATAATATTTACCGAAATCTCCGGTATTATAACGGACGAGGCAAGGATGTATCTTTCTATATGTCAGAAATTGATTCGTTGAGAAAAGAATTACCAAAAACATCAACGATCCAAGAGCTAATGGGAATAGAGGGAAATATAAGAAGGCATTATTATGCTACATGGAATGTTATCATTGATCAGGAAATAGAGTTTGATAAAAGAGTTATGCATCCGCCTGATAACATGATTAATTCGTTGATTTCTTTTGTTAATTCGTTGATTTATTCAAAGGTTCTTAGTGAGGTATATCATACACAATTGAATCCTACGATAAGTTATCTCCATGAACCTGGTGTTAGAAGATTTTCTCTATGTCTGGATGTGGCAGAAATTTTCAAACCGTTGATAGGAGATCGACTTCTTTTTTCATTATTAAACCGTAATCAGATAACCGAAAAAAGTTTTACGAAGGAGCTGAATTATTTGCACTTGAATAGGGATGCATCCAGATTGATTGCACAGGAGTTGGAGAAAAAATTACAGCAGACAATTATGCATAAAGATTTAGGTCGCCCCGTTACATATCAGTATCTGATGCGTTTAGAGTTATACAAGCTGATCAAGCATCTGATTGGGGAAAAAGAATATGAAGGATTCAGAATATGGTGGTGAAATATGTATGTAGTATTAGTATATGACATAAATAAAGAAAATAATGGACAAAAACGATGGAATCATATTTTTAAGATTTGTAAAAGGTATTTATCCCATATACAAAATTCTGTTTTTGAGGGAGATATCACAAAAGTACAACTTGTGAAGCTGAAACAGGAGCTGGATGAATATATTGATCATGAATTGGATTCCGTTATTATATTTAAAAGCAGGCAGGAAAAATGGTTGAATAAAGAGTTCTGGGGTAAGGAAGATGACAAAGCCAGTTTCTTTATTTGAAATTGTCGACCATAAATATTGTAAAATCTGCCGCCGGTCGACAATGGGAAAAAATATAGAAAAAAGGAATATACTATTTAAAAATAGAATGTGTAGTCCGATTATTGAAGCAAGGTCGACAAAAAGAGGATGTGAAAGCATTGTAAAATATTGCTTTTTTATAGTGCGGTTTTAATAGATACATGGTGGAATGTGAATGCTGTTACCTCTGGCGCTGTGTTGTAGTTATTCACCGGTTTTAATAGATACATGGTGGAATGTGAATAATTTATTGTTGTGCAGCGTTTATCTTTGTAGTATGTTTTAATAGATACATGGTGGAATGTGAATCCGTTATTGTTTTTCTAATAAATCCGCTTTGATCAGAGTTTTAATAGATACATGGTGGAATGTGAATCAATTATGATTCTAACATTCGTCGAACAAACACACGGTTTTAATAGATACATGGTGGAATGTGAATAATGGCGGATTTGGTACAAGTCACACATCGGATAGTGTTTTAATAGATACATGGTGGAATGTGAATCAATTCTAACCGCTCAGCAGTTATCGGAGATTTTGGTTTTAATAGATACATGGTGGAATGTGAATTTGATGGAACTGACTGGGTATTTAATGAATATCCGCGTTTTAATAGATACATGGTGGAATGTGAATGCGCAAAGGCAAGCCCCCAGCACTGTTTCAAGTCAAGTTTTAATAGATACATGGTGGAATGTGAATTTTCAAAACCGGTCAGATACTATACGTTTGATGTCGTTTTAATAGATACATGGTGGAATGTGAATACACGCGAACAGGTTCGGAAAGTGAATCGGCGACCGGTTTTAATAGATACATGGTGGAATGTGAATTGAATTTTTAACGCGGCGGGATAAAGTTTAAACTCGTTTTAATAGATACATGGTGGAATGTGAATAATATGATTCAATTAGATCCGGAACAGCCGATGGTGTTTTAATAGATACATGGTGGAATGTGAATTACAAAGAAAGTAAACTATGAGATTACACAGACATTGTTTTAATAGATACATGGTGGAATGTGAATGTATTGTGATAATGATGTTATGTATATACAAGATTGGGTTTTAATAGATACATGGTGGAATGTGAATAAAATACTAGCAATAAAATCACATAAAATTCTGACCTGTTTTAATAGATACATGGTGGAATGTGAATTAAGGATTTTTAAATGTGAAAAATAAGCCTACAGCGTTTTAATAGATACATGGTGGAATGTGAATTTCAAGTAAAGGGGGAAACATGGATAACAAATATTTGTTTTAATAGATACATGGTGGAATGTGAATTTCTGAATCATTGATAAGTTGATCCAAGCCATACCCCGTTTTAATAGATACATGGTGGAATGTGAATCACTCTTATTCTCACCGACACGATGCAGAAATTAGCGTTTTAATAGATACATGGTGGAATGTGAATAACAAAATTATCTAACACAAAATCACCGAATTTTAGTTTTAATAGATACATGGTGGAATGTGAATAAGGCTACAGATATAGCCGCATTCCTGAAGCTGTTCAGTTTTAATAGATACATGGTGGAATGTGAATCTTTCAGTAAATCAGTTACCAGTTCCCAGCTTTCCAGTTTTAATAGATACATGGTGGAATGTGAATGTTTCCAGTTATTCAACTAAAGCGGAACGGAGCGAAACGTTTTAATAGATACATGGTGGAATGTGAATTTGTGCACCTCCTATTATTTAGCGTTTGTTGACAATAGTTTTAATAGATACATGGTGGAATGTGAATTTAAAAGACAGCGGATTCAAAACCTTAAATGAATTGGTTTTAATAGATACATGGTGGAATGTGAATTCAAATAATCTCCGGCTTCTTCGTCGGTTGTAATTCGTTTTAATAGATACATGGTGGAATGTGAATTTACAATGAATTGACAGTACTTGCAAAGACAGTAATTGTTTTAATAGATACATGGTGGAATGTGAATTATGACCGATTAGTGTGTAGAAAAGAAGCGTTTGAGTTTTAATAGATACATGGTGGAATGTGAATACCAGCGTTATCCCTGACGTTATCAATGCAACGATTGTTTTAATAGATACATGGTGGAATGTGAATTTTGTGACGTCTCGTCAGCTTATGAATGTAGAACAGCCGTTTTAATAGATACATGGTGGAATGTGAATTTTTAATTATATTTATCTATATTTTCTTTCATCCCGTTTTAATAGATACATGGTGGAATGTGAATAACATTGCAAGCATTACATCTATGCACTCATTTTTGTTTTAATAGATACATGGTGGAATGTGAATCAAGATTATGAAATTTCTGTCGCCGGTGATCTCTTTGTTTTAATAGATACATGGTGGAATGTGAATAAGGCATTGATCGGACAGACGGCAAGTGAGTTTATGGTTTTAATAGATACATGGTGGAATGTGAATGTGAATTTAAAATTGACTTGTCAGGTAGAAAACTTGTTTTAATAGATACATGGTGGAATGTGAATAAGATATATATACATGTCATACATCTATCCATATGGTTTTAATAGATACATGGTGGAATGTGAATTGCTGCATTATATGTTCGATTCAATTCAAAGTGTCGGGTTTTAATAGATACATGGTGGAATGTGAATATGCGCTTGCGAATACCGGACAGGTGGAAAGCACTGGTTTTAATAGATACATGGTGGAATGTGAATTTCGTTTATTTATCTATGATTATATCGAATAAAAAGTTTTAATAGATACATGGTGGAATGTGAATGCATTCGTACTTCTGTAACTGTCGTCTGTCTTGCAGTTTTAATAGATACATGGTGGAATGTGAATATTACACACAGTTCGCACAGATACCTTGTATCTGGTTTTAATAGATACATGGTGGAATGTGAATTAGATAATGCTTTTACATACCGCCGGGATACACTTAAGTTTTAATAGATACATGGTGGAATGTGAATACGTTGCTCCTTTTTAGTGGATCGGCGTTGGTGTGGTTTTAATAGATACATGGTGGAATGTGAATATGTGTTTCTGGCAACCGTAAAGCTTTTTCCGATGGGTTTTAATAGATACATGGTGGAATGTGAATACAAATTATTGGCACGCGAAGACGTGAAAGAGTACAGTTTTAATAGATACATGGTGGAATGTGAATGCCGAATGGAAGGTTCTTGAAGTATTCTGCTTCGGGTTTTAATAGATACATGGTGGAATGTGAATGAACATGGGTATACAGAACCGATGAAAACGGTGAGCGTTTTAATAGATACATGGTGGAATGTGAATGTTGAAGATACTATAAACGGTTGTAACGATCTTATAGTTTTAATAGATACATGGTGGAATGTGAATTATCTTTATTTCTGTATATTTCAGATAGCTTTTCCCGTTTTAATAGATACATGGTGGAATGTGAATTTTTCGATATTATTAAGTGCACTCTTACTTATACCGTTTTAATAGATACATGGTGGAATGTGAATTTTTTCTGTAAACGAATTTATGGGCGGTAACGAATCTGGTTTTAATAGATACATGGTGGAATGTGAATTTATAACGTAGCTGTAAATACAATAACAATTATCAGTTTTAATAGATACATAGTGTGGAATGATAACAAAGAAAATATAATTAACATAAAAGGGGAAAAAATAAAATGAAACAAGGAGAACAGGAAGCGAAGGAGATTTTACAATTAAAAGGCTATATATTTGACAATCAATATTATGATGATAATTCAAGTAAGAGTATGCCTGATCTAAAATTTCAAGGAGGGAATTATTTAGAAGTAACACATACGCAACATAATAATAAAATAGCAAAATCTCCAACACAATTTGATAGATTATCTATTAGAGAGAAAACGGAGAAATTACAGGAAATAAGTGAAGCGCAAATGCGTTTTATTGCATTGGATTATGAAAGAAATATCGATGGTTCATTTACAGAAGAAGGAAAATGTCAATTCGATAAAGATAAACGACTTCTTGCGAAAAGTTTTAATTACAAAGATGGGCAGCCCTCAGAATTTAAATCGGATATACCAGTGATAGAAGCTGATATAGATAATATTATTGCGGGAATAAAGAAAAAGGAAAAATTACATCCTAAAGGGGATACGGACTTGTTTATATTTGTTTTAGATGATGAATTTGATTGTATGGAACATCTGTTAAAAACAAAAGAAAGAAACGGTGTTACGGATTATTTTCTTAGGGTTATAGAGAAATCACCATTTGAAAAGGTGTTTATATGTGAATGGGATTTTGAGAAGCAGTGCTATATAAAGGAGAATCCCAGACTGATTTGCTATACAACCATAAAAGAACAAGAAGTAAGCTATATAGATATATGCAGTTATAAATTATATGAGAATTTAATAAGACCATATAGATACAAATATAAATGTAACATTGAGACCGAAAAGTGGCACATGTACATCCTCCCCCCCACCACAGCCTTACTTACCACATCCCCTATATGCGATTCAGCTTCTGTGGTGGGGAGAGCTTTGTTCTGGTTCCTTTTTATTACATGCTAGAATGTCTTCTGCAGAAATTCTGCATGCGATTTATAGTAGCGATAGTATTCGGTACCCTTTTCCTGACCATACTTGGTCACGAAGAGGTTGTGAATTTCCCGAAGGTTTGCTTTATGCGGGTATAGTTTTTTATAGAAATCATCAATGAGAGCAATACCGGCATTAGAGTAAACAATCGATAAGAATTTTCGGTATTTTGTTTTCTTTTGCCAGTTGACCTTTGGTATCTCGTAGGATGAACTTTTTACTATACCATAAATATAACTTCCTTTTTCCTGACCGTAGATTGATATAAGTATGTTGTGGATGGCGGATAGATTACTTTTCCCGACACAGGAAAGTAATGTATCGACCTGTTCCTTATCATACAGCGGCGTAGATACAGCTTCTGGAATAGCAGCCTGTTTATCAATCTTAGCAGAAACAGCAATTTTGACAGGATTCGCAGCGGGAGTGGCTTCTACGATCACGTCCGGCTTTAGATTTTCTGCCTTTATTACTGAATCATCAATACTTTCCGGTACTGCAGCAAAAGCTGGAATTGCAGGAAGAAGTGGCTTTTGCACAGATAGTTCATTTGCCAGTGTGTGGAAAATGGAGGGAGCCTTGCGACATACATGGTATCCGCGTTCCGTCCAGAAATGTACCACGCTGTCAAAACCTTTATCTTTTGAAACAATGATGAGGTTGTCGTCCGGATTTTTAACTGTATACGAACCAAGGTAGGTTACAAGTTGAAAATCTAAGGCATTATCAGTTCCGTTTTCACAGAGGATGAACTCAGGTTCAAAAGGGGACTGTTTCAATGCGACAACATTTGCATAGGACATGTTAGGAGATTTATCGGTGTAGAATACAAGGATACAGTCATCGTCATTCAGATAATCAAATAGTTGTATCCAGGAATCACCGACATTCTCACTATCTACAAAAAATATATTTCTCATGATCACCTCGTTTAACCAGAACGAAATAAGTATAGCATATAATTTTATCGAACTGAACAAGAAAATATCAACATAAATGTCGGCAAAAAAACACCTCCACTCCATAGTAGTTTCATATGCAATACATTTCAGAAATTCTGTCTTGTATCATATAACCACCATGGAGCAGAGGTACTTTATATTATGCGGTTATTTAATGGATCGCTTCTGAATTCATAACAGTCTTAGCTGTACCGGCATAAGGGTAAGCCCAGAGGAAGCTGCTTATTCCTCCATAAGTAACATCCATATTCAGTTCATAGGACTCTACATTTTTGAGATTCTTAATCTTTACATCTTGTGTAGCCCGAACCTTGAGCCGGAGTGTTTCGTTTGCCTTAAGGGTCAGACTCTGGTTGCTTTTGTATTTCTTCCATGTGCCATCACCCTTGCGATAGGAAATGATATCAACACCTGTTTCAATGGTCGAACCATCGTCCAACTCAATCGTCAGTACAGCATTGTCATATAATTTTAATGTGTCATTATAGGCTTTGCTGGTAATCTTATATACTGTTTCGTTATCAGCACATTTTACACTGTTGTCAAATTTGAACGTATATTTACCACTTCGGTTTGTTGCAGATATCTGTTCGTAGTCCGTAAAAGCACTGTAATATTTCTTCTTGCCGACCTTAAGATAAGTTCTGACCTTGTAGCGATATGTCTTACCCGCTTTTACGGTTTTGTCTTTATAGCTCAGGCTGGTTACACTTTTTTTGGTTGTTGCGATTTTTTTGTAACCTGAGATTCCCATTTCTTTCCGGTAGATTTCATATCCGGTTGGAAGTACGCCACCTGAACTGTATAATTTCAGCGTGATCGACTTTGGGCTTCTTGGGGCTTCTGCAAACTGGTATTCGTCAAATGAACATGTCAGTCCGGTATAGGCAGATTCCGGAACTCCGGTTTTAATTACACATTTTTTATTCTTATAGCCACGAACCATGTAGCTGTAAGTTTTCTCTGTTTTTAATTTCTTGTCGGTGTAACTTTTTTTCTTGCCGGATATGGTTGCTACCACCTTATATTTGCCGACATTTCCGTTTTTGTTTTCTGTGGCACGATAGATTTTATACTGAGTAACTCCTTTTTGTGCTTTCCATGTTATTTTTACCGAGGTCATCGATGTAGCGGTTGCCTTTATTTCAAGATAGCCACTGGCTTTTGCTGCCGGCATGCTTGTAAACATGAGCTCCCCGATCATAACAAACATGAGTATGAGACTGATAATCTTTTTGTTCATAACCTTCAACTCCTTTCTTTGTCCGATATACACAGTTTATATTTGATTTATTTTTATGTTCAGCCTGTGACTGGTGGACTATATCTTGTAATATGACATACACGAGGCTTTCGTAATGAGATGCATATTGTCAGTAAATACGGGTGCCTGTTTGAGCCGAAGGCGAGTTGGCACAGGAGTATTTACGAAAAAGACATATGCATCGAATAGAAAATGAAGTGTGTCATTTACAAGATGTAGTCCACCGGTTAAAGGCTGAATATAAAAGATAAACTTTATACCTGTATACACGGTCTCCATAACCCTAAATTCCGACACATCATTCGCTTGATGTGCTTATATAAATTATACCATATACATATGCTGTTTCGGTACTGAAAGATTATCGTCAAAATGACGAAAAACCTAAGGGATTATACGTAATGCGGATGCATTAAACATGCCGCATATTCCGGCAAGATTCTATGATGAAGCTTGCTGATGAATTGCGGCATGTTGATATAAAAATAGAATTGTTAAAGATATAAAAATTCATTCAGAGAGAGTTGCTGTTTGATAAAACGACTTACCCTTCAATCCCTTTCATAGTGAGCTGGATTCGTTTCTTTGCAAGATCCACGCCCATAACCTTAACTGTTACGATATCACCGACACTTACAACATCCAATGGGTGCTTGATGAATTTATCCGACATCTGAGAGATATGAACCAGACCGTCCTGATGAACACCGATATCTACAAATGCACCGAAGTCGATTACATTACGGACTGTGCCCTTTAAGATCATGCCTTCCTTTAAGTCCTTCATTTCAAGGATGTCCCCACGCAGGATCGGCTGTGGCATTTCACTTCGAGGATCTCTTGCAGGTTTTTCCAGCTCTTTTACAAGGTCGGTAACTGTTACGGTTCCGACGCCCAGTTCTTTTGCGAGTGCTTTGATATCGCCTGCGGCTTTTGTGATACCCTTTAACTGACCGGATGCAAGATCATCCATGGAATATCCGAGATGCCGGATCAGTGTTTCGGCAATCTCGTAGCTTTCCGGATGGACAGAGGTAGCATCAAGCGGATTTGTACCACCTGAGATCCTCATAAATCCGGCACACTGTTCAAAGGCTTTCGGACCAAGCTTTGCAACCTTTAACAGTTCTTTTCTATTTGTAAAGCGACCGTTTGCTTCACGGTATTCTATGATATTCTTTGCCAGTGTTTTTGTAATACCCGAGATATGCTCCATCAGAGGGGCAGAAGCTGTGTTTAAATCAACGCCGACCTGGTTTACAGAATCTTCGACAACAGCGTCTAACGCTTCTGTCAGCTTCTTCTGGTTCATATCGTGCTGGTACTGACCGACACCGATCGCTTTCGGATCGATCTTGACCAGCTCGGCAAGCGGATCCTGAAGTCTTCTTGCGATTGAAGCGGCGCTACGCTGACCGACATCAAAGCTTGGAAATTCTTCTGTTGCAAGCTTGCTTGCCGAGTAGACGGATGCTCCGGCTTCATTTACGATTACATACTGAACCTTTGTATCCAGCTCATGGATAAGATCGGCAATGATCGCCTCGGACTCACGGGAAGCGGTTCCGTTCCCGACAGAGATCAGTGAGATGTTATATTTTTTGATCAGATCCTTTAAGATCTTCTTTGATTCTTCCACCTTATTCTGAGGAGCAGTCGGGTAGATGACTTTCGTAGTGAGTACCTTTCCCGTTGCATCAACGACTGCCAGCTTACATCCGGTACGGAATGCAGGATCCCAGCCAAGTACGACATGGCCGTTGATCGGTGGCTGCATTAAGAGCTGTTTTAAATTACTGCCGAATACTTTGATCGCACCATCTTCGGCAGCTTCGGTCAGACTGCTTCGGATATCACGTTCAATGGATGGAGCGATCAGACGTTCGTAGCTGTCGGCAATCGCGTCTTTTAAGATGTCATTTGTATTCGGATTATCCCGTACAACCACTTCACGGATCAGATAACCGATGATCTCGTCGACCGGTGCGTCGATCTTAACGGAGAGAAATTTTTCCTTTTCACCACGATTAATGGCGAGTGTACGATATCCGGTCATCTTGCGGACGGGAGTGCTGAAATCATAATACATTTCATATACGGATTCTGCTTCCGGATCTTTTGCGGTAGTTATAAGAACTCCCTTATCCATTGTTCGGTTTCGTATCTCGGTTCGATATTCTGCATTATCCGAAATGGATTCTGCGATAATGTCCATAGCTCCTGCAATTGCTTCTTCAGGGGAGTGAACTTCTTTTTCTTCTGATACATAGGCGAGGGCTTCTTCCGTGATCGGCTTATTTGTCATTTGCAGGGAGATGATATTTGCAAGCCCTGTAAGTCCCTTGCTCTGTGCGATCGTGGCACGAGTTTTTCTCTTTGGCTTATATGGGCGGTACAGATCCTCGACAGCTACCAGAGTTTCGGCAGCCAGAATGGACTGCTTCAGTTCGTCGGTCAGCATGCCTTGTTCTTCAATCGTAGCAATGACCTTTTCTTTTCGTTCTTCCAGTCCTCTGAGATAAGTAAGACGTTCATCCAGAGTACGAAGCTGCTCATCGTTTAAAGAACCGGTAGCTTCTTTTCTGTATCGTGCAATAAAAGGGATAGTGTTTCCCTCATCTATCAGTTTAACGGCAGCGGCTACCTGCTCCTGCCGGCACATAAGTTCCTGACTGATCTTCAAAATAATATCCATAATCGTGAAACCTCTTTCTTAATTTGTATCATTCACCGTAACAGGCAATGCCATGTATATAATGTGTGTTCTGATGCGAATCTGGTGATACGAGAACAACCGAATATAGTGCAATGACATATATTGTGCGTTCGAGTCCGCTTGCTGCAACCTGTACAGACAGGTTGGAACATTGTATAGTTGCATATTACGGTAAAGCAGAATCTAGTATATGCGAAATTTTGGTAGGATTCAAGCATGGAGACAGACAAATTATGGAAAAGTACAAAACAGAAAAACGCAGCAGATGTAAAAATGAAGTATCTATAAAATGACAGATTCGCTGGAAAGATATGTGCGGCTGTGTTATACTGAAACAGACACAAGGTGCGGGTGTACATGTCCGGTTATATCTAAAAAATGCCCCGAGGGTATGGAATGGAGCAGAACATGCAGGGTTTTACAAATACAGCAGACAGAGATGAAACAGTTTCTTATATAGAAGATGGCAGTTGTCAGGCAGATCGTGTTGAGACTGCGATGGCATTTGCGAAGCGATGTCATCAGGGACAGACGCGCCTTGGCAGAGATGGCAAAGTGCCGTATTATGATGAACATATTCTTGGCGTTTATCATATATTAAGAGACGAATGTCATGTAGAGGATGAAACTGTACTTGTAGCTGCATTACTGCATGATACGGTAGAAGATACGGACTGTACATTTGAAGATATTGAACAGATCTTTGGTACGGATATCAGGGATCATGTATATTTATTAAGTAAACTCGAAGGAGAGACCTTCTCCGACTATTCAAAACGTCTATTTGACCACGCTCCGGCACAGGTGGTCATGATCAAGCTTGCAGACAGACTGCATAATCTAAGAACTATCCTTTTTGTATCCAATCGCAAATGGATCCAGAGAAAAGTAAATCAGACTTATACCGATATCCTTGACCGGTTAGAGCAGGTAAAAGACAATCTCGGAGAGGACTATGCTACCGAGATATCTATGTTAAAAGATAAAATTATCGAACAGCTTGCTGTTGTTCAGGCAGAACTGGATAAGAAGCGGGAGACAATTCAATAATACCGATTTTTCCGTCCGTCGGACTTTCGAAATCGTACAGCTATTCGCACTCCGGGCTATTCGACCTTCTTACTCATATCTGTTTATCTGCCAAATAAATAAGCAACGTTGTCTTTATACAGACACGTTGCTTATTTGCTTGGCAGATTTATTGTCATATGTTTTCAATCTGCCAGTCGATCGGTTCAACACCGTGCTCGATCAGGAAGTCGTTTGTTTTGCTGAAGGGCTTGCTTCCCCAGAATCCACGATAGACCGATAACGGACTTGGATGCGGAGCCTTTAAGATCAGATGGTTCGGATTGTTTAACATCGAAGCTTTTCTTTGCGCATACGAGCCCCACAAGATGAATACGATCGGGCGATCCTGACGGTTTAAGATCTCCATGCAGGCGTCTGTAAATTGTTCCCAGCCATGTCCTTGATGAGAATTCGCCTGATGTGCCCGTACGGTCAGAACAGCATTTAACATAAGGACACCCTGCTCCGCCCATTTAACGAGATAACCATTATTTGGAATATAGCAGCCAAGGTCATCGTGAAGCTCCTGATAAATATTGGCAAGAGAAGGCGGGATATCGACTCCCGGCTTTACACTGAAGCTCAGGCCATGCGCCTGACCTACATTATGGTAGGGATCCTGACCGATAATGACACATTTGACTTTTGACAATGGCGTCAGATGAAATGCATTGAATATATCATCGGCAGGTGGAAAGATTTCTCTTGTGGCATATTCATGTCCGACAAAATTAAACAGTTCTTTATAATATTCTTTTTTATATTCGGGCTTCAGTTCCGGAGCCCAGTCATTTGAAATAGCTGGCATAATTCAGACTCCTTATCTATAGTGTAAAGGATACGTTTTTCATTTCGGGACGACATGGTGCATTTTGAAAATGAAAAGAGCGTCCTATGTGTTCGTTTAAAAACAGTGTAACATAAACAATATTTAATGTAAATTTTAAGGCGTAATTTTACTCTGAAACATTGTCAGGTGAGAGACTTTGTGGTATCATCTTTTCAAATGAAATTTTTGCAGAAGGGGTGCTGAAAATGGAGAAAGCATATAAGACAATGAAAACTTCAGGCGCAATAAATATTGCATTAGGCGTAGTCGTTCTGGTGCTTGGACTTGCATCCGGTATATTGATGATCGCATCGGGCGGTTGTCTCTTGAAGAACAAACGTCATATTGTATGGTAGGAATGACAATCCTTTGCACGCGGGTACAGGAAGAACAGTTACCGCGTGCATATTTTTTCTGCAAAAATGGGGTTGACAGACAGCGAGACACTGTGTTAAAGTCGATACAGATAATACGATGAAGAGGAATAGTAGAATCTATGAAGCATTCAGAGAGTTGTCGGTTGGTGTAAGACAGCAGTGGAACAGATTTGAACTCGCCTCAGAGTAGCCCGCTGAAAGGAAGTAGGATGGGATGGAGCCTGACCATTATAGCAGGAGGATATAAGAGATTCATATCTGTATCTGTAACGAGAGCATACAACATGTATGAAATAGAGTGGTATCGCGTATAACTTACGTCTCTATAGGTGATGAGATGTAGGTTTTTTTATTGCCATATTTTATGTAATATATGAATAGAAGAACAAAAGCCGTTACAGGAGCTTATACAGAAAACAGAAACAGGAGGTTAAACATGAAGAATTTTGAGCATTACAAAAGAGGCTATTATATGCCACCGGAAAAGTCTGTAAAATGGGTAGAAAAAGAGTATATTGATAAGGCACCGATCTGGTGTAGTGTAGATTTAAGAGATGGTAATCAGGCACTGATCGTTCCAATGAATCTGGATGAGAAACTGGAGTTCTTCAAAGAACTTGTACGGATCGGTTTCAAAGAGATCGAGATTGGTTTCCCTGCAGCATCGGAAACAGAATATGAGTTCTGCCGTACCTTGATTGAGAAGAATATGATACCGGATGATGTAACCATTCAGGTGCTGACCCAGGCAAGACCGCATATCATTAAGAAAACATTTGAAGCAATTGACGGCGCAAAGCATGCGATCGTTCACCTGTATAATTCGACATCCTATGCACAGAGAACACAGGTATTTAAGAAATCAAAAGAAGAGATCTTACAGCTTGCGGTTGATGGGGCAAAATTGTTGAACCAGATGGCAGAAGAGCACGGAGTAAATTATCCGTTTGAGTATTCACCGGAGAGCTTTACCGGAACAGAGATTGACTATGCATTGGACGTATGTAATGCAGTTATCAAAGAATGGAAGCCTACTCCGGATCGTAAGGTTATTATTAACCTTCCTGCAACTGTAGAAATGTCACTTCCGCATGTGTATGCAAGCCAGATTGAGTACATGAGTGAACATTTGATTGACAGAGAAAATGTTATCCTGTCCTTACATCCGCATAATGACCGTGGATGTGGCGTAGCAGATGCAGAGCTTGGTATTCTTGCAGGTGCAGACAGAATCGAAGGAACTTTATTTGGAAATGGTGAGAGAACCGGTAATGTAGATATCATCACACTTGCGATGAATATGTTCACACATGGAGTAGATCCTGAACTTGATCTGTCTGATATTCCAAAGCTGACAGAATTATATGAACGCGTAACAAATATGCATGTATATGAGCGTTCTCCGTATACGGGAAAATTAGTCTTTGCAGCATTTTCAGGTTCTCATCAGGATGCGATAGCAAAGGGTATGAAGTACAGAAAGGATCAGGGAGATGGTATGTGGACAGTACCATATCTTCCACTGAATCCGGAGGATATCGGAAGAAAATATGATGGAGATGTTATCCGTATCAACAGCCAGTCAGGAAAGGGAGGTATCGGTTATATTCTCCAGTCCAAGTACGGTTTTGACCTTCCACCAAAATTCCGTGAGGATCTTGGTTATACAGTTAAAGATGTATCTGATAAGGCACATAAGGAATTATCCGCTACCGAAGTTTTGGATATTTTCCAGAGTACATATGTCAATATAGAAAATCCTGTTCGGATGTTGGAGTGTCATTTCGTTCAGGGAGATGGAATCTCAACTGAGATCACGATCATGAAATATGGCGAAAAGAAAGTATATCATGGTAAAGGAAATGGTCGTCTGGATGCTGTCAGTAATGCAATTAAGAAGCATTTTGACATTGACTTCAAGATCATCTGCTATGAGGAGCATGCATTACAGGTAGGCTCTAACTCACAGGCAGTCGCTTATGTAGGTCTGGAAGGAAAAGACGGAACAGTTACCTGGGGTGCAGGCATTAAGGATGATATTATTGATGCATCTGTATATGCTTTAATCTCAGCAATCAACAGAACAGGCGTGTTATAATAAATAAAAAGCCATTCAGCCGGTACAATAATAGTATCGGTTGGATGGCTTTTTATTTTAGTGCTTTTGAAAAAATTATGAAGTTTGGCTCAGCTTTTTATAGCAGTAGCCGATGATATCTTTTCGGGTTACGATACCGATGAATTTGTTGTGGTCGTCTACTACAGGAACGAAGTTCTGTGCCATCGCACGGGCGATCAGATCTTCCATATTTGAGTTGATTGATACGGAAGCATATTCGAATTTTTTCGGAATGTCGGACAAACGGATATCTTCGGATTCGGACAGATGGTTCAATCCGTTTTTCTTGCAGAACCAGAGGATATCACCCTCGGTGATTGTTCCGACATATTCGCCGTTACCCGACAGAATCGGGATTGCTGAATATCGATGGATCTCCATCTTTTCAAGAATCTGTCTTAAAGTAAATGTGCTTTCTATAAATGCAACCTCGCTCTTAGGAGTCAGAAAAAATAAAATATTCATAGGTCAGGGAAAATCCTCCTTTATGTAAAATATAACTTTGTATTATTGGTGATCAGCGGCAATGGTTTATTATTCGTGCCTGTATCTATTATAGAAGATGTCGACAGGGTTTGCAATTTACATTCTCTTAATTTTGTTTGAAAAAAGTGTGACAGATTTCAGAAAAAACATAGAAAAAAACTTCGGGTTGTTTAATAAGGTGTTATTTGTTAAAATAAATATAAGTGTAGGCTTTTGTGCGCACATTTACAGACAGGAGGAAAGCTATGGCTGCGGATAACGTATATGATGAAGACCAGGAATACCTGATCGAAGCGCGTGATACAATCTCCGAATTAGAAGATTTAAAAGATAAGCTGGAGGAGATCAAGCTGCTCCAGAAGAAGAATAAACGGGCTATCGTCCGGGAAGAACGGGCAACCGGTGATGAGATCAGTGCCACATTAAAAAAAAGAAAAGAACAGATCGCTGCAAGCTATGACAGACAGATCGATGTAAATAATTCTAAGATCCGTCAGGTGCAGACGAAGAAGGATAAAAAGAAAAGCCAGAGAATGGAAGATCGGATCAATAAGGAGACGGCAGATATCCGGGAGGAGAATCGTCAGCTGAATGCGGCTATCAAGACTTTATTCAAAAAGAATCATGTTCCGGCCTTTTGTAATACGAAGATGTATTATTGCCTGTTTTCCCCCAAAGGCATGAGTGAATTTCTTGAGTTGCTTGTAATCCTTTTGGTTGCATGCGGAGGAATTCCGGCGGCAGTGATTGCGATTTTAATGAATACAAAGTTCAAGACAGGAAACCATACTGCAATGTGCGTGCTGATTGCAGCACTGATCATAATTACTGAGTTTATTATTTATTTCATTGTATTTAACCTGACAAAGGTGAAACATAGAGATTTGATCCGGGAGGGAAGAAGAACCCGCGATAAGATCATAGCCAATGAGAAGGCTGTAAAAGCAATCAAGAATTCAATTGCAAAGGATAAGGATGAGAGCATTTACAGACTGGGTAAATATGATAAAAAGATTCAGGAGTTAGAAGATGCGGGTGGAGTGATCAGTGATGAAAAACTGGATGCGCTTCGTACCTTCGAGAAAGAAACCAAACAATTGATTACGGATGAGATCACCGGACGCAGAAAAGAGAAAATGGATCGATTGAAATCCGAACGTGATACACTGGAAAATGATTTCGGTGATACGCAGAAGAAGATATCCGAATATGAGCTTATGATCACGAACAAATATGAAACATATCTCGGAAAGGACTTTTGTACAGAAGAAAAATTATCTGATCTGATCTCAATCATGGAAGAAGGATCAGCAAGTACAGTAGCTGAGGCTATCAAAGTTTATAAAGGAGATGACAGATGATGATCGGCATAGACGAGTGCTCTTCCAATGTATTCGGCCATCTGTTTAACTGTATATAATCGGGTATTCTGGAGTAGACTTGCTCCGGCATTCCCGGAGAGATTAACGATTCCGGTAATAGACATATCGCCTATTGCCGGAAGTTTTTTGTTTACACCTTTTCCCGGAAACAGGTGGGAGTTCGTGATCGTAACCATTCCCATATCTTTGGACATGCCAAGAGATGCATCTACGGCGATTACAAAAGGATCGTCAAAATCTTCGTAGATATGGTCGATCGTATCACGGATATTAAGTGCATGAACCGGATATTCCAGTGTTCCCGCAACCTGATAGGCGGTATCGTGCGCAAGGATGTAGTCGCCGACCAGAGGACCGAGTGCATCTCCGGTAGCGCGGTCTGTTCCGATGCAGATTACGATTATATCCTTGCCATAACCTTCCATATCATGGATTAATTCTACGATCCGGTTACCTAGCTCGTGACAGGTATGGCTTCGGGCCGGATTGAAGTATTCGGTTTTCCGTTTTTTTACTTTCTTACTGATATTCATAAACACCTTCCCAAAAGTATATCTTACTATAAAGTATTACCCGGATTGATAAAGTTTACACAAAACCGAAAAATAAAATGTCGAAATACTCAAAAAGAAAAAATATAGATTGCCATATATGTTGACAAAATTTGATAAGTACAGACTTTCCCAAATGCTATTATCAGAACAAATCTAAAAAGAGTGCTTTCGGAATGGGCCGGAGCCAATAATAATTATGGGGGAGTGTAATCATGATAGAGATCGTGTATGACAAGACTACAGCGGAGAAAAACGGAAAAAATGAAATACATTACAAAATGCCGAAAAATATCAGACAGATAGGAAATGCTCCGGATAAGAAGAAAATATACATAGAAGATTATGTAATGACATTCCTGCGTAAGATCGCAGAGCCGGGTAATACGACCTCTCGGGGAGCTATCCTGCTTGGAGAGTACTTTAAAGATGGTGATACGGAGACGTTATTTATCAGTGGAGCGGTAGAGGCACAGAATCTGGAATTTGATGTGGATCAGATCAAATTTGATGATCATATTTGGAGCGGGCTTTATGCGGAGATCAACAAATATTTTGAAAATCTGTCAGTTGTCGGATGGTTTCTTTCGCGCATGGGATTTTCCACAGATATCAATGAAAAAATCACAAGACTGCATCTGGAGAATTTCAGGGGAAGGGATAAGGTGTTGTTTGTCATGGATTCCTTAGAATGTGATGATGCTTTTTATGTGTGTGAGAAAAATCACTTGATGCGGCAACGGGGATATTATATATATTATGTTCGAAATGAAGCTATGCAGAATTATATTATCAGCCGCAAAAACATGACGACGGAGGACAAGGATCAGGCGACACTGCGAAAAGATGCAGAGCTTGTAAAGAATTTTCAGACAATGCGAGGCGAATCCCAAAAGAAAGAAAAAAATCAGAAAAGTAAGTCTTATGTAAAATATGCAGTTGCGTCTTTTGCAGCTGTATTTGCATTATCGATGGGAGTTGTTGTATCGGGGAACTATGATAAGATGAAAGATATAGAGTCAACGATACGAAAGATGGAATTGCAAAATGATGATTCAGATGTACAGGTATTTTCAAACAGCAATACGGAACAGACAGTCTATACAAAAGATGTCGGGCAGGAGAATGCCGAAGATGGAAGAGAAGCTGCTTCGACAGTATCTTCTGAAATCGAGACAAAAGATGAAAATACAGAAAAAGACAGTAGTGGAACGAAGAATGAGGAAATGGGGCAGAATACCGTAGAAACCACGAGTGCAGGAACAGAAGAGGTATCTACACAGGAAACAATGTCCAATGAAGCCGTTGAGTATTATACAATTGAAGAAGGAGATACGCTTATGAGTATATCATTAAAAATGTACAAGTCTCCCAATTATGTAGATGCATTGATGAATGCCAACGGAATAAAAGAAGGAGATACTATCTATCCGGGAGAAAAAATAGCTATTCCATCTGTAAACTAAAGATGTTATACTATCCACGAAAGAAAATTCCATAAAGTGACAGAGGTAACATATGGCAAAGGAAATAGAAGAAAAAAAGAACCGCAGAAAGTTTTTCGCACATGTAAAGACAAAACGGACGGCGAAGAGAGAACAGATAGATGATGAGAACAGCAATGTAATAGAGGTAACACCGGGAATTTCCGCAAGGGTAAAAGTCCTTATTGTGATATTGGTGATCTTAATTGCAGCGGTTGTGATTGTATCTGTGAGAAGATATATTAACACAAGAGAATATCAGGGATATAATGTAGTGTCGTCTGTAGAAACGAATGGAGATAATATTGCAGATTACATCATGTTCAGTGATAATGTATTAAAAGTGACCAAAGATGGTGTGGCATATATTGATGCCACCGGAAATACCGTCTGGGACTGTAGCTATGCAATGAAGATGCCTCAAGCTGTTGTAAATGGAGATTATGCGGCTGTGGCCGATATGAACGGACGAGATGTATATGTATTTAATAAATCAGGAAAGGTCAGTAATCAGACACTGAATTATGATATTACAAATATTGATATTGCCTCACAGGGAGTATATGTTGTGATCCTGTCAGGCGAAAATGAGAATTATATCAATGCATATGATAAAGACAGTAAAGAGATCTACGAGATGAAGACATCTATAGAAAATAGTGGTTATCCGCTTGATATTGCCGTATCGGACGATGGGCAGAAGTTATTTACCAGTTATGTAAAGGTGGATGGAACAACAGTACCGGATTATCTTGCGGCATATAATTTTGGCTCGGTAGGACAAAACGAGAATGCTGACCGATTAATGGGTGGTTTTACTTTTGATGATACGATCTTTCCATATGTAGATTTTATAGATAATGACACGATTGCCTGCTTTGGAGATGATAGAATCGTGATCTATTCCATGAATGAAAAACCGAGTGAGAAAGCAGAGATAAGTCTGGATGGCAGAGAGATGTTAGGTGTATTTGCAAATTCCAACTATGTAGGCTATATAGCTGCGAATGCAGATACCACCGCGGGAAGATACCATATATATATATATGATACAAACGGTAAATTGACCGCAGAGGCAGACTATAACAATACATTTTCAAAAATATATGCAACGGAAGATGAATTGATTATTGCGGGAGAATTCGACTGCAGCATTTACTATCTGAATGGTGCAAAGAAATTTTCTACGACATTCCGAAAGAATCTGATCGATATTGTTCCGTCGGGCAATAAATTAGAATATATCGCAATATTTGAAAATGAAACAACGATTATAAAACTTACCATGAAGAATGAGAAGGAAAACAAATGAATTTATTAGTCCTGGGAATAGCGGCATTTATGTTGCTGTTTATGTTACGTGGATACAGGATTGGATTATTTAAGAGTGCTGCCGGTGCAATTGGAATTGTGCTGGCAGTATTCTTAACTGCACTTTTGTATCCGGGTGTTAACAAATTGTTGTGTGAACAGACAGCATTAGATGAAACCATTAAAAATAACATAATAAAAAAATTTGAGCTTCCGCAGGAGACGGAAGAAATCACCAGGAATCAGGAAATTGAACTGATCGATAAACTTGATCTTCCGACAGGAGTCAGAGACTGGCTGATAGAGAATTGTAACGGGGAGCAGTATTTAGAAACAGGTGTAAACAATGTCTGCGGTTATATTGCCGAAACCTTGACTGCCATGGTTATGCGTGGCATTTCGTATGTACTTACATTTTTTATTTTATCTTTGTGTATTCATATTTTAATTACAGTTCTGGATGTGGCAAGTTATATTCCGATCGTAAAAGGAATTAATAAAGCGGGTGGAATTTTATTTGGTGCAGGGCAGGCATTGCTGTTTGTCTGGATATTTATGGGAATTGTAACACTTCTTTCAACATTTAACTGGGCGTTGCAAGTGATGAAAATGATCGATGAAAGTTCACTTTTGGCATGGATATACAAAAAAGACATTTTTTTGAAAATAATAGTTGACATCTTGGAAAAGATTTAGTATAGTATCACTTGCTGGTCGCGAGAACAGCTTGAACAACAAAAAAAGATTGAAAATAATCGAAAAAAGTTGTTGACAAACATTAACGATATGTGTTAATATATCGAAGTTGCTGTTCGAGACGGCAACAAACAACGACAAATG